>DASVTZ010000154.1 GCA_036387335.1 Longimicrobium sp. | reverse complement strand
CTCCCGCCGATGCGCGCCTTCACCGACCAGGGGTAGGGGCTCTCGCGCAGCAGGATCTCGTCGTGGTTCGACTCCAGGATCAGCACGTCGCACCCCCGCAGCGCGTGCCGAACCGTCGCCGTGGCGCGGCCGAGGTCGGTGGCAATGCCCAGCTTCTCGCCGGTGGCGCGCTCGGTGACCGTCACGGCGACGGGGTCGATGGCGTCGTGGACAGTCAGGAAGGGGGTCACGACGAGGCCGCCGATCTCCACTTCGCGGTCGCTGGTGTAGGCGACGATGCGCTCAGTGCCGTCCAGCAGGTCGTCGCAGATGGAGCGGGTCTTGTCTGTCAGGTAGAGCGGGAGGCCCCAGCGGCGCGCGGCCACGCCCATCCCGCGGGTGTGGTCGCTGTGGTCGTGCGTCACTAGGAGCGCGGTGAGGGTGCACGGGTCGACCTCCACGGCGTGCAGGCGGCGCTCCAGGTCGCGCCCACTGAACCCCGCATCGACGAGCAGGCGCACGCCGTCCGATTCGATCAGGACGGCGTTGCCTCTGCTTCCGCTTCCCAGGACGGTGACCTTCAAGGTGATGCGCGGGGTGGGAGGAGAGTGCTAAGTGCTGGGTGCTAAGTGCTGAACAACGGTGCGTGAGTGCGTTAGTGCGTGAGTGCGCTGTTCACTTAGGACTTAGCACTTAGCACTTTAGCACTTGGTTACTCCGGCCTCGCCCGCTTCCATGCCGCTTCCAGCTGCGCGCGGGCGCCGGGGGCGAGCTCCACCTTGCGGCGCGCCATGGCGCGCTCGGCGACTTCGAGGAACTTGTCGACCCGGTACGCCGATAGATCCTCTCCTGTTCCCCAACTGAAGGGCGGAACGTACTTCGGGGGCATCTCGGCGCCGTACAGGTTGCTCCCCGCGCCGACCACGGTGCCGGTGTTCAGGAGGAGGCCGATCCCCGTCTTCACGTGGTCGCCGAGGAAGCAGCCCATCTTGATCTCGCCCGTGTCGGTCTCGCCGGTGGGGGTCCAGAGGCGCACGGTGCCGTAGTTGTTCTTGAGGTCGCTGTTGGTGGTGAACGCGCCCAGGTTCACCCACGCGCCCAGGTAGGCGTGGCCGATGTGCCCGTCGTGCGCCTTGTTGACGTACGACAGGCAGATGCTCTCCGCGAACTCGCCGCGGATGCGGCACACCTCGCCGGTGGAGAACGCCTCCAGCGAGCCGCCCAGGATGGTGCTGCGCTTCCCCACGTACGCCGGGCCTGCGATGCGGCTGAAGGCACGCACCGTCACCCCGTCGTCGAACCACACGGGCCCGCCGGTGGCGTCGATCACCACGCCGGGCTCGATCCGCACGCCCTCGCCCTGAATGATGGGGTGCTCGCCGAACCAGTGGACGCCGTGGGGCAGGGCAGTGGCGGGCGGCTTCGGGAAGAGGCCCTCCACGTCCACCGCCACCTGCCCGAAGCCCTCGGACATCAGCTCCCACACGCGGTGTAGGGTGCGTCCCGGGAGCTGCACGGCGCCGGTGCGGTCCAGGTGGCGTGCCGGCTCGGTGAACCACTCCGCGTTCGGGGCGGGAGTGCCGGCGGGGGCGTACCACCCCACCACCTCGTCGCCCACCAGCAGCGGCCCCGCGCCGCCGCGCCGCTCGCGCCACGTATCTCCGCTCCCCCACGCCGGCACCGCGCGCGCCGCGATGAAGAGCCGGTCCCCCTCCGTGGGGATCTCGTCGAACGACAGGACGGGCGCCGCGCCGGGCTCCGCGAAGCCGGCCAGGTGCCCGGCCGCGAGGTGCCCCGCCACGCGCCCCCCGAAGAGCCGCTCCGCGCGCTCGCGAAAGGTCATCGCCCCAAAGCGGAGCTCCCCCGCCGGCCGCGTGAGGGCGAACGGCTCCCACGCGCGCGTGACGGCGTCATCGAAGAGGATCAGGGAGAGGTCTGGCATGGAGAAAGTGCGTGAGTGCGTTAGTGCGTGAGTGCGTTGGGGAGTGCCCAGTGCCGAGTGCCTAGTGCCCAGTCTCCGGCGGTTGAAACCGCAGCAACAACCGCGGGAAGGCCGCCTTCGCGGACTGGGGCGCCGCCGAGATCTGCCTCGACCTCTCCCCCTCACCCGCCCTGCGCCCCCGCAGGCGGGGGAGGGGGCCGGGGGGAGGGGGCCTTTCAGCGAGGAACGAGCGGGGGTGAGGGCCCCCTCACAGATTCCGCAGCTCCTCCGGCAGTTGCGCAAGCATCTCCTTCAGCTCCGGCGTGCGGTCGCGGTGGGCGACGAAGGTGACGCCGCCCGTGCGCACGATCAGCAGGTCCTCCACGCCGAACGCAACCACCGGACCGTCGTCGGCATAGAGCGTGAGGCCGCGCGACTCGACGGCGTAGGCCGGGCCCAGCACCACGTTCCCCGCCTCGTCGGCGGGGCGGGTGCGCCGGACGGCATCCCAGGCGCCCACGTCGTCCCAGTCGAAGGTGGCGCGCACCACGCCGACGCGGTCGGAGCGCTCGAGGACCGCGTGGTCGATGGAGAGGGTGGGGGCGCGGGCGAAGAAGGCGTCCGTGTCGCCGGCGCGCACCACGGCGACCAGCTCGGAGAACTCGGGGGAGACGCGCTCCATCTCGTCCAGCAGGTCGGCGGCGCGCCAGACGAAGAGGCCCGTGTTCCACAGGTACTCGCCCGAGGCCAGGTAGCCCGCGGCGGTGGCGGCGTCCGGCTTCTCCACGAAGCGCGCAACGCCGTAGCCGGGGTCGCCAAGCGGATCCACGTCGGTGCCGGCGAGGGGATCGCCCAGGCGCACGTAGCCGTACCCCGTCTCCGGGCGCGTGGGGACGGCGCCGATGGTGAAGAGGCGGCGGTGCGCAACGGCCAGCTCGGCGGCGCGCGCGATCAGCTCGCGGAACTTCTCCGGCGGCGCGATCACGTGGTCCGCGTGCAGCGACACCATGACCGCGTCCGGGTCACGGCGCTCCACCTCGGCGGCGGCCCAGGCGAGGACGGGGGCAGTGCCTGCGGCGCGCGGCTCCAGGAGGAGATTCTGCTCGCCCAGCTCGGGAAGGGCGCCGAGCAGCGGGCCGGCCAGGTGCGCGCCGGTCAGGATGCGCAGCCGCTCCGCGGGCACCAGCGGAAGGATGCGGTCCACGGTGTCGCGGATCAGCGGCTGCGCCGATGCCAGCGGCAGCAGCTGCTTGGGGCGTGCGGGGGTGCTCACCGGCCAGAAACGCGAACCCACACCGCCGGCAAGGATCACCGTCCAGAGGTGTGGGCTCGGGGCCGGGGCGCCGTCGGTGTCGCTCACGGGTGCGCCTCGGGTCTGCTTGAGATGAATGTCAGTCTTCGCCGGACGGCTCGCCGCCGCCGAACAGCTCGTCCACCCGCGCCAGCAGCTTCTTGGGCGAGAACGGCTTGGTGAAGAAGTCCGTCGCGCCCAGCTCCAGCGCCTGGTGCCGGTCCGCGTCCTGCCCCTTGGCCGTCAGGATGATGACCGGCGTCTTGCGGCGGTGCTTCAGCGCGCGCGCCTCGGCCAGCACCTCCAGCCCGGTGACGTAGGGCATCATGATGTCCAGCAGCACCACGTCGATCGGCTCGTCCGACTTCAGCACCTCCAGCGCCTCGCGGCCGTCGGAGACGAGCGTCACCTGGTAGGGGCCCTGCTCCAGCTTCATCTGGATGATGCGGCCGATGTGGGGCTCGTCGTCGGCCACCAGCACGCGGCGCATCACCGGCTCGGCGGACGCGGTGGTCATACCAGCCGGGCGAGGGCCTCGCGGCGCGCGCCCACCTCGTGCAGGAGCGGCGCGAACCCGACCCCGTCGCGCAGGAGGACCGCCAGGAGGAGCTCTTCCGAGAGCACCTCCACCACCGCCACCCCGCTCCCCATCCGCGCCACCACCGTCGATGCGGCCCCGGTGCCCGCGGCCTCGCCCAGCGCGCGCGCCGACTGCGCCACCCCGGGTACCATGGCGGAGACCGTCTCGGCGTCCAGCGACGAGTCGCCCGCGTGCTGGATCAGGAGGCCGTCGCGCCCCAGCACCAGCACGTGCTCCACCCCGGGGTGGGCGCGCAGGGCTTGAAGGGCGTCGTCGAGCTCGGACATGGCGCGGATCTCCGGCGGGCGTGTGTGTCGGGTGGCGGTATGGCGTAGGGGGTCAACGTACCCGCGCACGGGGGGGCGCGTCAACCCTGATGCCACCCCGGAACCCTTGTGGTGTACTTGACGTGACCCTCGCGCGCGGGCTAGGATTCCCGCGGCGCCCGGAGCTTTCCGGGCGCGTTCCTGTTCCGCGCGCAAACCGCAGTCGATTCTCACGATAGGAAGAACCGTGCGCAGGTTTCTGCTGATCCTCGCCGCCGCGCTTTCCGCGCCGGCCGTCGCCGCGTGCGACGACCCGACGTCGTTCCTCAACGAGCCCGTGCTGCGCGCCGATTCCGCGCTGGTGCTGCGCGCCCCCACCGCGCCGGGCGCCGACGCGCCCTCCGCGCTCAACGGCGCCGGGCCGAACACCGTATCGCCGGAGCGCCCGCAGTTCGCGGGGCAGTACGACTTCGCGCTGCGGCAGAGCGGCTCCACCTTTCGCTTCGTCGTGACCGAGACGTCCACGCGCGCCGGGCGGCCCGGGATCGCGTTGAGCACCACGCCCTACGCGAACATCGAGGAGGCCTCGCGCCGCCGCTCGGAGTACGCGGACAGCTCGGTGGTGCTGGTGGCGGGCGCGTCGTACACCTACCGCACCCGCCAGTACCAGAGCGCCGTCGGCCCCTGCTTCAACTACGGCAAGCTGAGGGTGTTGACGCTGGACCCGGCCGCGGGGACGGCCAGCGTGCAGGCGATGGTGAACCTCAACTGCGACGACGAGCGCCTGACCGCGGACTGATGCTCGACATCCAGCAGATCCGCCACGACCCGGACGGGGTCCGCGAGCGCCTGGCCGCGCGCGGCAACCCCGCCGAGACCGACGCCGCCGTGGAGCGCCTCGGCGCGCTCGATGCAGAGCGCCGCGGGCTGGTGGCGGAGGCGGACGCGCTCAAGGCCCGCCGCAACCAGGTCTCGCGCGAGGTGGGCGAGATGAAGCGCCGCGGCGAGGACGCCGATGCGCTCGTCACCGAGATGCGCGCCGTGGGCGACCGCATCGGCGAGATCGACGTGCGCGTGCGGGGCGTGGAGGAGGAGCGCGACCGGCTCCTCCTGAACATCCCCAACGTCACCGACCCCTCCGCCCCTGCCGGCGGCGAGGAGGCGAACTCGGTCGTGAGGACGTGGGGAGATCCGCGCCGCTTCGACTTCACGCCGCGCCCGCACTGGGAGCTAGCGGCGGAGCTGGGGATGCTGGACCTGGCGGGCGGCGCCAAGGTGGCGGGGAGCGGCTTTCCGGCGTACCGGGGGATCGGGGCGCGGCTGCAGCGCGCCCTCATCAACTTCATGCTCGACCTGCACACCACCGAGCACGGCTACACGGAGATCGAGCCGCCCTTCCTCGTGGGCCGCGACGCCATGACGGGGACGGGGCAGCTCCCCAAGTTCGAGGACGACGCGTACCGCATCGAGAGCGACGACCTCTTCCTGATCCCCACCGCCGAGGTGCCGGTCACCAACCTGCACCGCGACGAGCTGCTGGCGGGCGACCGGCTTCCGATCGCCTACACAGCGTACTCCCCCTGCTTCCGCCGCGAAGCCGGCTCGGCGGGCAAGGACACGCGAGGCCTCCTGCGCCTCCACCAGTTCGACAAGGTGGAGATGGTGCGGTTCGAGCGGCCGGAGGCATCGGACGAGGCGCTGGAGCGGCTGGTGGCGCAGGCGGAGCGCGTGCTTCAGCTCCTGGAGCTCCCCTATCGCATCCTGCTGCTGGCCGCGGGGGACACCGGTTTCTCCAGCGCCAAGACGTACGACCTGGAGGTGTGGGCGCCGGGGGTGGATCGCTGGCTGGAGGTGAGCAGCTGCTCCAACTTCCGCGACTTCCAGGCGCGGCGCGCGGGCATCCGCTTCCGGCGGGAGGCGGGGGCGAAGCCGGAGTTCGTGCACACGCTGAACGGCTCGGGGGTGGCCCTGCCGCGCACGGTGGTGGCGCTGATCGAGAACGGGCAGCAGGAGGACGGCTCGGTCGTCATCCCCGAGGCGCTGCGGCGCTACCTCGGCACGGACCGGATCGCGGCGCCCGCCGGGCCCGCGTAGCATCATCTAAAGGGGCGCGGCCCGCCGCGCTCCGTACTCCCCCTCCGCGTATGAGCCGCCGCCTCTGGCCGACGCTGCTGGGCCTGATGGCCGCGGCGATCCTGGCGTCGTACGTCCTCTACAACCAGCTGCTGGTGCGCGAGATGCGCCGCGAGGCCGCGGTGCACACGCGCATGGTCACCGCCATCCTGAGCGGCCTCAACGACCCCAGCGAAGACGCGCCGCTGCAGACGCTCTGGAAGCTGTCGGCCACCATGCCGCAGCTCGACGTCCCGTTCGTGTACCTGGACAGCGAGGGGGTGCCGGCCTATGCCATCAACCTCCCCTTCGAGGCGGACCTGGCGAACCCGCGCGACGCGGCGCGGGTGAAGGCGTACGCGCGCGAGCTGGGGCGCCGCAACCCGCCGGTGGTGGAGCCGCTGCTGGGCACTACCTACTACGGCGACTCCCCCACGGTGCGCCGCCTGCGCTGGATCCCCTGGCTGCAGGTGACGGCGCTGGCGGGGATCCTGGTGGCGGCGTGGTGGATGGTGCGGCACAACACGCGCACGGAGCGGGAGCGGATCTGGGCCGCCATGGCGCGCGAGTCCGCCCACCAGATGGCGACGCCGCTCTCCTCGCTCGCCGGCTGGGTGGAGATCCTGCGCCTTCCGCAGGAGGAGCGCGAGGACATGGCGTCGCTGCCGGCGGTGGCCGCGGAGATGGAGGCCGACCTGGACCGCCTCGAAAAGGTGGCGCACCGCTTCGAGTGGATTGGCCGCCCGGTGCAGACGCAGGCGGTGGAGGTGCGCACCCTCCTGCGCGTGCTGGAGCGCTACATGCGCGTGCGCCTTCCTCGCCTGGGCCGCCAGGTGCAGATCGAGGTCGACGTCCCCGAGGGCACGCCGCCGGTTCTGGCCAACGCCGTGCTGCTGGAGTGGGCGCTGGAGAACCTGGTCAAGAACGCCCTCGACGCCCTCGCCGGCACCGGCGGCCGCATCTGCGTGGAGGCCGAATCCCGCGGCGAGCGCCGCGTCTCCATCCGCGTGACGGACGACGGGCCGGGAGTGGCGCCCGCGGTGCGCAACACGCTCTTCGATCCCGGCATCTCCACCAAGAAGGGTGGCTGGGGCGTGGGCCTCTCCCTGGCGCGCCGCATTGTCGAAGACGTGCACGGCGGCCGCCTCGCGCTCCTCCCCTCGGAGCCCGGCGCGCGCGGCGCATCTTTCGAGATCACCCTCCCCGCCGCCGATCCGGCCGGCGGCGAAGGCATCCGTGCCCTGCGCTTCAGCGGCGCGTCACGCGGATGAACAGCAACTGCATGGCTCACACAGAGACACAGAGACACAGAGGAAGAACCGAAGGAAGGGTTTCCTCTGTGGCTTTCAGTTCCTTCTGTGTCTCTGTGTGAAATTGCTGTTTCGGCGCACTCACGCACTAACGCACTGAATGGCAGTCGATCTTTCCCACCTGAACCCCGAGCAGCGCGAGGCGGCCGGCCACTTCGAGGGGCCGCTGCTCGTGCTGGCGGGTGCGGGCTCCGGCAAGACGCGCGTGCTCACCACCCGCATCGCGTGGCTCGTGGACGAGATGGGCGTGGACCCGGGGAGCATCCTCTCGCTCACCTTCACCAACAAGGCCGCGGGCGAGATGCGCGAGCGCGTCCGTGCGCGGCTCGGGCGCGAGCCGACGGGGATGTGGATCGGGACCTTCCACGCTATCGGCGCGCGCATGCTCCGGAGGGACGCCACGCGGCTGGGGTGGACGCCCAACTTCGTCGTGTACGACGCGGACGACGCGGAGGCGCTCACCAAGCGCATCATCCGCGACGACCTGCGGCTGGACATCAAGCGCTGGCCGCCGCGCGCGGTGCACTCCGCCATCTCGTCTGCCAAGAACGAGCTGACGGGGCCGCAGGCGTACGCGGACAGCGCGTCGGACCCGTTCCAGCGCGTGGTGGCGGACGTCTACCCGCGCTACCAGGCGGCGCTCAAGAACGCCAACGCCTTCGACTTCGACGACCTGCTGGTGAAGCCCGTCGAGCTCCTGCGCACCATGCCCGCCGTGCGCGAGCGCTACCGGGAGCGCTTCCCCTTCGTGCTGGTGGACGAGTACCAGGACACCAACCACGCGCAGTACGTCCTATTGCAGGAGTTAGTGAAGGAGAACGGGAGCGAGAACCTGTTCGTAGTGGGCGACGACGACCAGTCCATCTACGGCTGGCGCGGCGCGGACGTGCGCAACATCCTGGACTTCGAAAAGGACTTCCCGCAGGCGCGCGTGGTGAGGCTGGAGCAAAACTACCGCTCCACGCAGACCATCCTGGCCGCCGCCAACCGCGTCATCGCCGAGAACGTGCGGCGCAAGGGGAAGACGCTGCGCACCGAGAACGCGGAGGGCGAGAAACTCACGCTCGTGGAGGCGGCGGACGAGAGCGACGAGAGCGAGTGGATCGCCGACGAGGTGCGCGCCCGCCAGGCCGACGATCCGACGCTGGAGCTGCGCAACTTCGTCGTCCTGTACCGCACCAACGCACAGTCGCGCGCCATGGAAGAGGCGCTGCGCCGCCGCGGCATCCCGTACCGCGTCATCGGCGGCACCCGCTTCTACGAGCGGCGCGAGGTGCGCGACGCCCTCGCCTACCTGCGCCTGGTCGCCAGCCCCGGCGCGGACGAGGCCTTTCTGCGCATCGTCAACGTCCCCCGCCGCGGCATCGGCGACGCGTCCGTGGCGCGGCTGGCGGAGCACGCCTCGCGCGCCGGCATCTCGCTCCTGGCCGCGGCCGAGCACGCGGGCGAGGTGGACGGCATCCGCGGCGCGGCGGCGCGGGCGCTCCCCGACCTGGCGGCGCTCATCCGCAAGCACGCGGCGATGGCGGAGCGGGGGATGCCCGTCCCCGAGCTGATGCGCGACCTGGTGACGGAGAGCGGGCTGGTGCAGTCGCTCAAGGACGAGGGCCCGGACGGCGACGACCGCGTCGCCAACCTCGAGGAGCTCATCGCAGGCGCCGCCGACCTCCAGCGGCGCCTGGACGAGGAGGACCCCGAGCTGATGATGGAGCTGGAGGAGATCGGGGAGACCGCGCCGAGGAGCATCGACCTCTTCCTGGGGCACGTGGCGCTCGTGGCCGACATCGACCAGCACGACGCCTCCGCTGACGCGGTGTCGATGATGACGCTGCACAACGCCAAGGGGCTGGAGTTCCCCTTCGTCTTCATCGCGGGGATGGAGGACGGGCTCTTTCCCATGAGCCGCGCGCACGACGAGCCGGCGCAGCTGGAGGAGGAGCGCCGCCTCTTCTACGTGGGGATCACCCGCGCCGAACGGAAGCTGTACCTGATCCACGCCCGCCGCCGCCGCCGCGGCGCGCAGTGGATGGATGCCATCCCGTCCTCGTTCCTGGAGTCGGTGCCGGACGAGCTGACGGAGACGCGCCGCACAGCGCGCATCATGGAGCGCAGCTCGTCGTACTCGCAGCCGTGGAAGTTCGTCTCCCCCGACTTCCGCAGCCGCCGCGACCGCCTCTACGGCGCCCCGGCCCCGCTCGCCTCCCCCGCGAGCGACGACGGGTACACGGTGGACTACTCGGACTCGCAGGACGCGCCGCAGATCATCAAGGGCGCGCGCGTTCGCCACCCGCAGTTCGGCGCCGGCACCGTGGCCGAGCTGGCGGGTGGGGGGCGGGACGTTCGCGCCACCATCGACTTCGACTCCGTGGGGCGCAAGTCGGTGGTGCTGCGCTACGCGAACCTGGAGCGCGAATGGGAGTAATGGCGCGATCCGTGCGGGCGTGGAGCCGCTGGCCCGCGTCTTCCATCAGAGGGGCTGCCGGTGACGGGGCGCGGGCGCGCATCGTCATCCTTTCCGGAGCTTCCGGCAATCTGTTCACCCGTGAAATGAAGCCGTGTCCGTCGCGTTACTCAGCAGGCTGAGCCGTGTTCTCGCGATGTGCATGCTCCTCGCCGTGATCGCTTCCGCCGCCGCCGAAGCGCCCGAGCTGGCGCCCGCACCCGGCGACCGGCGCGAGCTGGTGGTGCTGGTGCACGGGATGGGGCGCAGCCGCCTTTCGATGTTCGTCATGGCCCGCTCCCTGGAGAGCTCGGGCTACCGCGTCCTAAACTGGGGCTACCCCAGCACCGCCGGGGGCGTCCCCGTGCTCGGCGAGCGCCTGTCGGAGGCGGTGCGCACCCACCGGGGCGACGCACCGCGCGTCCACTTCGTGACGCACTCGCTGGGGAGCATCATCGTGCGTTGGGCGCTGGCCAACGACCCGCCGGCGCCGCTGGGGCGCGTGGTGATGCTTGCGCCGCCCAACCAGGGCTCGCGCAGCGCCGACCGCTACACGCCCTGGGTGGGCTGGCTCATGCCTCCCATCCGCGAGCTGCGCACCGACTCCACCGCCACCGCCCGCACGCTCCCCCTGCCGTCCAACGCCGAGGTCGGCGTGATCGCGGGCGAGCGCGACGGCAAGGTATCCATCAGCGAGTCGCACCTGGAGGGGGAGCGGGAGCACGTGGTCGTCCGCGCGCACCACACCTTCATCATGAACCGCGGCGACGTGCGGCGCCTGGTGACCCGCTTCCTCGGCACCGGCTCCTTCGGCCACGCGGACGGGCGCCCGGCGCACCCGCACGCGGGGCGGTAGGGGCCCCACCCCCAGCGTCGCTCCGCGACGCATCCCCCTCCCCCACAACTGCCTGGGGGAGGGGGTTTTGCTTGCATCCGCGACCGAGACCGCTTCAGCGGTCTTCGCGTGGTTCCAGCCGGGGGCTTCAGCCCCCGGTTTCCGCGGTTGTTGCAGCGGTTTCAACCGCCCGTCCCCACCTGCTCCAGATACCCGAACGGTACCTCGGGCAGCGGAAAGAACTCGTCGGCCATCTCGCGGAGGAGCTCGGGGCGGTCCCAGGCGCCGTCGCGGAGGGCCATGCGGCGCACCTGCTTCGAGAGGGAGAGGTTGCGGTCGCCGATGGGGTCCAGGCCCGCCGCGATCGCCTCGCCGCGGTGGTTCAGGTAGTCGACCACGTAGTCGAACGAGCGCTCCACGTACCCCTGCACCGTCTCCGGCGCCAGCTCCCACCGCGAGTTGGTGATCAGGGTTCCGAAGACGTTCTGCCAGCGGTCGTTGTCCTGGAAGCGGATCAGGCCGCGGAAGATGCGGCGGTTGGTGCGGAAGGAGAAGAGGGTGGCCGAGAGCACCTGGTCGAAGAGGGTGTCGGCCGCCGTGTGATCGTGGTCCATCACCACGCTGCGCGCCAGGCGGATGTACCGCTCGCCCACGTGCTTGTCCATCCGCACTTCCCAGTACGAGTGCCCCAGCCCCTTGGTGGACGACGTCAGCAGGAGCTGGCGCGGGACGTACCAGTTGTGCGCGATGGTGTCCGCCGCCAAGTGCGACAGGTATCCCAGCCCCACCGCCCGCAGCCGGTCCGAAGGGGCGGAGGAGTGGATCTCCTCGCCGATGTGCCAGTGGTGGCAGTGGCGACCCTCGGGGGCGTACTTCTTGGCGAGGGAGATGTCCGCCGCCAGCGAGCCATACAGGAAGTCCCACGGATGTGCCGCCAACAGCACCCGCACCGCCTCCGGAACCAGGTGCAGGTTCTGGAGGAGCGTCTGCCCCAGGTACACGTGCGTCGCCGGACCCCAGGCATAGGCGGGGTTCGGCAGCAGGAGCAGGAGCAGCGCGGCGATGCCGCAGGCGGCGAGCAGGGCTCCACCTCCCCGGCTATTGGTGATCCGCGAGGTCTTCGGCCTCGGCGTCCAGCTCGTCGGACCCGTTGGCGGCGTGGCGGAGCTGCTCGCGCGCGTCGGCCAGGATGCGCTGCACCTCGTCGCGGAACTCCTCCAGCAGCTCGCGCCCTACGTCGATCACCTCCTCCTCCGTCAGCCCCTCGACCTGTGCCGGCTCCGGAAGCCGCACCCGCACCGCATCGGCGGGGACGGTGCCGCGCAGGCGTCCGCGCTTGGGCTTCAGCTCGCGCATCAGCCGCTCGCGCGCGGTCTTGGGGCGCGGCCGCAGCAGCAGCGTCGCGCCCACGCCCAGCGCCGTGCCGATGGCGAACGCGGTGAGGAAGTCGGTGGTGTCGTCCTGTTCGGGCATGGGGCCTCGGAAGTGCGTTGGTGCGTGAGTGCGTGAGTGCGTTTCGTGTTCGGCACTTCCCACTCAGGACTCGGGACCTGGGAGGCGGGACGGCTCTCGGGCTTCGATGTGGATGCTCAGCGCTTCGTCGGTGATCTCGTGGTCCATCGGGTCGGTCGTGGGCCGTGGCGCGAGAGTGCGGCGGAGCTCGCCCGCTCCCGCCTTCACGCCGCGCAGGGTGGAGGCGGTGCGGATGAAGAGCGCCTCCGCCTCCTGCTGCGCCACGTCGAGCAGCGCGTTCAGGTCGGCGGCGCGGGTCTCGGCGCTTTCCACCACGCGGCCGATCCGCTCGTTGGCGCTGGTGACGGTGCGGCTGATCTCCGTGACGTTGCCCTGCACGGTCGCGACCATGGCGCGGGCGGATTCGCTGGCGGCGATGGCGTTGCGCACCGCCGGGTCCACGTCGATGCGCAGCTTCTCCGCCGCGGCCTTCACCTTCTTGTACACCTTCCACGACAGCAGCAGGATCGCCAGCGTCAGGATGCCGATCCCGATCAGGGCGAGCGCGATGACGATCTGCGCGATGCTGCTCAGCGTTTCGACCCACCCGCTCTGCGCCGGTATCGCGACCACCGTGTCGCGCGCCGCCGCCTGTGCCAGGCCGGCCACCACCGCCGGGTTGAGTGCTTCGAATACGATCAAACGGATTGCTCCGGAAGCGGCAGATTAGTGCGTTAGTGCGTTAGTGCGTGGATGCGTCTCTGCCTCGGTGCGCTGGTGCGTAAACGCGGTTGTGCATTGGTGCGTCGGCGTCGATGCGTTGGGTCCGTCGATGCATCGGTGCATCGGTGCGTCGGTGCGGGCCGCCGGCGTCGCACACCGGGGGATGAATCCCCCGGCTGGAACTACGCGAAGTCGGCTGAAGCCGACTCGTGCACCGGGCATCCCTCCCACACTCTTTTCCTCCCACCCACACCCTGTCTCCCACCGCCTGTCCTCCCGCCCCTCTGTCATCCTGAGCGACGCGCTGCTCAGACCTCGCCCGATCTCTGATGTTTGGCGCGGAGCGAAGGATCTACTGCGCGTGGCGAGAGGCCCGTGGGTACTCGCCGTCCTCTTGCCTCGCCGGCTAGATCCTTCGGTCGCCGCAGGAGTGCGGTGCGCCGCGCAGGTCTGCGCAGGCGGCTTCCTCAGGATGACAAAATGGAGGAGCAACGCACTCACGCACCTTTCCGTTCACTCCAGTAGATCCACCCCCAGCGTACGCGTACCCAGTTTGGGGACGATGCGCGGAGCGAGGCGGGCGGCACGGCCGGCGCGGAAGCGGCGCGTCACCTCCTCAGCGACCTTGCCGGGCAGGGTGACCAGCGCTCCGGCGTCGCGGCCGTCCAGCCAGCGGCGGAGGGCTGAGTCCAGCGCTTCCACGCCGCCCGCGGACTCGGCCAGGGCGCGCACCTCGGGCGATGCGGACCAGCCTCCGCACAGGTTCGCCACCTCGCTGGCGTACAGGTCGCCCAGCGGAAGGAGCGGCTCGGGAGGGAGCGCGGCGCCCAGCAGCAGCTCCGTTTTGTTGGCCGGATGCGCGGTCAGAACGCCCTCCAGCAGACGCGCCTTCAGCCGCCGAGTCTCCTCCGCCAGACGCTCGCGGGGGGTGCCGGGCGGCAGAAGGTGCAAGAGCGGTTCCAACTCGGCCCCATCTACCGATACGCGCACTACGGCGTCATTTCCCAGCGCGGCGGTTAGGAAACGAGCGGCGAGCGCGGCTTCCGGCGAGCCGTCGTCCAGCAGCGCGACGCGTTGGGCGCCGCGGTCGAGCAGGGCCTGGCGGGTGACGGCGCCAATCGCGTCGCCGATGCGGGCGGCGCGGCGCTCAGACTCCGTCACCGCGCCTCCACGATGCGCGCCAACTCGCGCAGGATGATGTCAGGGCGGTCGTCGCGGGCCTGCGAGAAGGGGCGGCGCGCGGCGGCAACCGCGTCTAAAGACAGATCCACGGTGAGGCGGTCCTCGGCCATGTCGTCGCCGCGCGCGATGATGTCGCCGCCGGGGGCGACGATGATGGAGCCGCCGGCGAAGACGCAGCTTCCCTCGACGCCCACCATGTTCGCGAGCACCACGTAGACGCCGTACGCGGAGGCAGCGGCGCAGCAGAGGTGCTCCCACGAGGCGCGTGATGCCCATCGCCCGCCCGCGGCGCCACCCGCCCACGCGCCGCGGCCGGAGGCGGCGGACTGCACGAGGATCAGGTGCGCGCCGTCCGCGGCGAGGAGGTAGGCGAGGGCGGGGTGCCACAGGTCCTCGCACACCAGCATCCCGACGCGCCACCCGCCGCCCGCGTCGTAGGCGCGCACCCGCTCGCCGCGGCCGAAGAAGCGCCCCTCCTCGAACATCCCATACGTGGGAAGGTGCACCTTGCGGTGGCGATGGAGGACGCGCCCGCCCCGCAGGTGCAGTGCCGCGTTGTAGGGGGTGAACCGCGCGTCGTGCTCGATCGTCCCGACCACGACGTCGGGCCCGTCCGCCAGGGCGGGGAAGGGGTCGTCCGCCTCGGGCACGGCCAGCGTGTGGACGGAGTCGCGCACGTCGTAGCCGGTCAGGGAGAGCTCGGGCGTCAGGACCACGTCCACCCCGTCGCGCGCCGCGTCGGACTGGGCGCGGGCGATGCGCGCGAGGTTGGCGGCGGGGTCGGCGAGCACGGAGGACATCTGCTCCACCCGCAGCCGGACGGTGCGGCCCCAGCTCATCCGTGGCCCAGCTCCCGCGACAGCCCCTCCACGCGCGATACGGGCACGGCGAAGACGATGCCGGTGGTGGGACCGTCCAGGTCGCCGCACACCTCGCGCACGAGGGCCATCACGCGCTCCACCTTGTCGTCCGCCATCACGCTGAACAGGGTGTGGTTGCGGGGGCGGGCGCGGCGCAGCGCCTCCAGCCCGGCGAAGATGGGGGCCTCGTTCGCCAGCAGCCGTCCCATCCCCTCGCTCTGCAGGACGGTGGCGCCGGTCACGCCCAGCTCCAGGAAACCGGCGAGGAGCTCCTCCGTCTTCTCCTCGTCGACCACGGCGATCACGAGCTGCACGGCGCTCTCCGGTGGGGCGGCATGGCTTGCGCAAAGGGGTTCGCGCATCTTATCCCACGCGGCGAAGGGGTGTCAAGCAAAGCACGGGGCGCCGTGCACGATCTTTGCGCCCGCCCCCGGCGACCCTCCCGCGCGGCGCGGCCATCCGGCCGGCAGCCGGGGCGGCGCACATCCAAAAGATCCGGAGCCGAGAGTGCCCAAGTTCATCGTCCACGGCGGCCAGCCGCTGAATGGCGTCATCCGTCCCACCGGCAACAAGAACGCGGCGCTTCCCATGATCGCCGCCACCCTTCTGACAGAGGAGGACGTCTTCCTGGAGAACGTCCCGCGCATCAAGGACGTGCTCACGCTGCTGAGCCTCCTGGAGGTGCTGGGCGCGGAGACGGAGTGGACCGGCCCCAGCGAGGTGCGCGTGCGCGCCGCGAACGTGGGCGAGACGCAGCTCGACGCGGGGCAGGCGGCGCGCATCCGCGCATCCATCCTCCTGGCCGGCCCCATGGTGGCGCGCACGGGCGGGATGCAGCTCCCCCCGCCGGGCGGCGACGTCATCGGCCGGCGGCGCGTGGACACGCACTTCCTGGCGCTCCGCAAGCTCGGCGCGGAGGTGGTGGAGGACCCCGACTTCTTCGGCCTGCGCGCCGAGGGCGGGCTCAAGGGCGCGGACATGTTCCTGGACGAGCCCAGCGTCACGGCGACCGAGAACGCCGTCATGGCCGCCTCGCTGGCGAAAGGGACTACGCGCATCCGCAACGCAGCCGCCGAGCCGCACGTCCAGGACCTGTGCAACATGCTGGTGGGGATGGGCGCCACGATCAACGGCATCGGCACGGGAACGCTGGAGATCGAGGGGCGGGAGCGGCTGCGCGGCGGCCGCTTCCGCATCACCTCGGACCACATCGAGATCGGCTCGTTCATCGGCCTGGCGGTGGTCACGCGCGGCGAGATCACCATCCAGGACGCCGCCGTCCACCACCTGGACTCCACGCTGATCGGCTTCCGCCGCCTGGGCGTGCAGGTGGAGGTGCGCGGCGACGACCTGTTCATTCCCGGCGGCCAGGAGCCGGAGGTGCAGATGGACATGGGCGGCCACATCCCCACGCTGGGCGACGGGCCGTGGCCCCAGTTCCCGGCCGACCTCACCTCCATCGCGCTGGTGACGGCCACGCAGTGCCGCGGCACCATCCTGGTGCACGAGAAGATGTTCGAGAGCCGGATGTTCTTTGCGGACAAGCTGGTCTCGATGGGCGCGCGCCTGGTGCTCTGCGACCCGCACCGCGTGCTGGTGATCGGCCCCTCGCCCCTGCGCGGCGCACCGGTGGAGAGCCCCGACATCCGCGCAGGCATGGCCCTCCTGATCGCCGCCCTGGGCGCCCGCGGCCGCAGCGACATCTACAACATCGCGCAGATCGAGCGCGGCTACGAGCGCATCGACGAGCGCCTGATCGCCCTCGGCGCGCGGATCGAAAAGGCGGATTCGCGGACCTGAGGCGGGCCCCCTCCCCCGCTCGTTCCTCGCGGCCCCTCCCCCAAAACAACCTGGGGGAGGGGCGGACGCCGGCATCTGCCCGCGGGGCCACAGATCCGGTAGGGGCGCGATTCATCGCGCCCGTGTCCGCCGCCGCTCCGCGAACCCGTGTTCGGAACCCAATCCTTGGTAGGGGCAGCCCCACGTGGCTGCCCGTGCCCGCCGCCGCGACGACCCGCGCGACGGGCGCGGATGCCCGCAAACCGCCCCTCCCCCGCGGTTTGGGGGAGGGGCCGCGAGGAACGAGCGGGGGAGGGGGCCCCCGCGAAACCTGCCTCGACACCGTACCGTTCACGAAGGGCGAGCCACTCGCCTTCACCTCATCACCGGAAGACCACCATGACAGACGAACAGCGCAAGCGCCCGGCAGGGATCGGCGAGGGCATCCGGACGGGGATCGGGGTGCTGACGGCGTTCAAGGAAGCCATCGAGGAGACCATCCAGGAGACCGTCGACCGCGGCGACCTGAAGCCGGAGCGTGCCAAGCAGGCGCTCACCGACGCGCTCACCCGCGCGCAGGGGGCCGTGGGTGACGTGCGCGAGCGGCTCGACTTCGTGTCCCGCAAGGAGTTCGACGAGCTGCGCGCCGAAGTGGCGGAGCTGCGGCGCAGGCTGGACGGCGGCGGCGCGGCGACGCTCCTCTCGCCTCCCACCGGCGGCGACCGGCCGGGCGGCGAGGGTCCGCTCGAACAGCGGATGCCATGAGCGTGGCCGAGCCCGCCGCCGCGCGTACCGTCGCGGAGGTGCGCGCGGCGGGCGACGTGCCGCTGTGGGTGCACCCCGGGTGGGCGGAGCGCTTCCCCTTTCTCGTGCAGGGCACCACCGGCCGCGGCGACGGCGACGAGTCGTTCGACCTGGGCCTCTCCGGCGAGCAGCCGGTCGGCGCGGTGCTGGGCCGCTGGCGGGCGCTGGCGGCGGGAACCGGGATGGAGACCGTGGCCCATGCGCGCCAGGTGCACGCGGCGGACATCTGGATCCACCGCGAGCGCGGGGCGCCGGGGATCGTGGTGATGGACCGCTTCGACGGCCACGTCACCGACCGCGCGGGCCTACTGCTGACGGTGAGCGTCGCCGATTGCGTCCCTGTCTTCGTCGTCGATCCGGAGGCGCGCGCCGTCGCGCTGGTGCACTCCGGGTGGCGCGGGACGGCGGCGGGGATCGTGGAGCGCGCCATCCACCGGCTGGTGGAGAGCTGGCAGAGCCCGCCCGAGCGGCTCTGGCTGCACTGCGGTCCCTCCATCTGCGGCGAATGCTACGAGGTTGGGCCGGAGGTGCACGCAGGCGTCCACCCGGACCGCGAGCCGCCCGCCGGGAACACGCCCATCGACCTGCGCGCCGCCATCGCCGCGCGCGCCGTGGCCGCGGGGCTCGTGGCCGAGCACGTCTCCGTGTCGTCGCACTGCACGCTGTGCGGCGACGACGACTTCTTTTCGCACCGCGGCGGGTCGCCGGGGCGGCAGATGGGGGTGCTGGGCGTCAGGTGATCCGCCGCGTGGGGAATTTTCCCTACGCGGCCCGCGGAATCGGCCCCATTCTCACGACGCGCTTCGGCATGTACATTGGGTGCGTGGAGTACGCCTCCCGCCACCGCCGAACCGTGAACCGCTCTCCCGCATCCCGACTGACCGCGCTGCTCGCCGCGGTGCTGTTCTTTCTCGCCTGGGGCGGGGAAGCGGCCGGGGCGCACGCGTGCCCGCACCACGCGGGGGTGCACCGGGCGCCGGGCGCGCACCACGATGCGGGGCACGGCGCGGGCGCGCACCACGGCGCTCCCGAAGAGGGGGACGCGGGGCAGCACGACGCGTGCACCTGCGCCACCGGGTGCCCCTCCGCCACGGGCTCGCTCCTCCCCGCGCCCGTCGCGGATGCGGGGATCCAGGTCGCGGAGTCGCGCATCGCGCCGCGTCCCTTCCCCACGGTGCAGTCGCCCGCGCCGCTCTTCCTGCCGTACTTCCTGCCGTACTCCCTGGCTCCACCTCTCGGCTGACGGATCGACCCCCATACGCTCGCGGCTCCTGGACGGCCGGCATTCCGCCGGCCCGGCCGCGGCATGGTACGCATCATCAAGCCGAAGAGGTGGTCTCTTGTTCCGCATCTCACGAATCGCGGCCTGTCTGGCCGTGCTCGCATACGCACACCCCGTCCGCGCGCAGGGCCCCGGCGCCGTGGAGGGGACCGTCACCCTCGCATCCAGCGGCGCGCCGCTCGCCGGAGTCACCGTCCGCGCGAACGACGGACCCGGTGCCGCCACCGACGCGCGCGGCCGCTTCCGCATCGCCGCTCTGGCGCCCGGGGAATACCGCGTCACCGCGCGGCGCGTGGGGCTGGCGGACGCCGAGCTCTCCGTCCGCGTCGCTCCCGGCGCCACCGCCCGCGCCGACTTCGCGCTCGCGGAGGCCAGGGTCGTCCTCGCGTCGGTGGTGGTGAGCGCGACGCGCGAGGTCCGCCGCCTGGGCCAGACGCCGGCGTCGGTGGGCGTCGTCTCCTCCGCCGAGCTGCGCGAGGC
This sequence comes from Longimicrobium sp., assembly GCA_036387335.1. Taxonomy (NCBI): domain Bacteria; kingdom Pseudomonadati; phylum Gemmatimonadota; class Longimicrobiia; order Longimicrobiales; family Longimicrobiaceae; genus Longimicrobium; species Longimicrobium sp. The sequence continues at coordinate 19,316 of DASVTZ010000154.1, read as the reverse complement.
GCGCCCCACGCATCCGTCCGAGATCATGCAGCGCATCCCCGGCGTGTGGGTGAGCGCCACGGGCGGCGAGGGGCACACCACCTCCATCCGCCAGCCCAAGACCACGAATCCCGTCTACCTGTACCTGGAAGACGGCATTCCCACGCGCTCCACCGGCTTCTTCAACCACAACGCGCTGTACGAGATCAACGTGCCGCAGGCGGAGCGCGTGGAGGTGATCAAGGGGCCGGCGACCGCGCTGTACGGGAGCGACGCCATCGGCGGCGTGATCGACGTGGAGACGCGCGCCCCCTCCGCCCGCAACGGCGCCGAGGCGTACGTGGAGGGCGGGGACTTCGGATGGGGCCGCGTGCTCGCCTCCGGCACGACGCGCGGTGTGCGCGACGGCGTGCGCGCGGACGTCAACCTGACGCGCTCCTCCGGATGGCGCGAGAGCACGGGGTACGACCGCCGCAGCGGAACCGTGCGCTGGGACCACCTCTTCCGGAGCGCATCGCTGAAGACGGTGCTCGCCGTGTCCAGCATCGACCAGGAGACGGCGGGCGCCTCCACGCTCATGGCCGGCGACTTCGACCACGATCCGACCCGCAACTACACGCCGATTTCCTTTCGCAAGGTGAGGGCGCTCCGCCTCTCGTCCGCGTTCGAGCGTCCGGGGCGCGGCTCGCTGCTCAGCGTGACGCCCTTTGTCCGCTGGAACGAGATGGAGATCCTGCCGGACTGGTCGCTGACCTACGATCCCACACTGTACACGACGGGCCACCGATCACTGGGCGTGGTCGCGCGCTACCGGCGCGAACTGGAGCCGCTGCGCACGCGCCTCATCGTGGGGACGGATGTGGACTACAGCCCCGGATTCCGCCAGGAGAACCGGGTGATCGCCGCCACCGGCGGCGCCGCGGATCCCGTCTACCACAGCTACACGCTGGGCGCGCGGACGTACGACTACGACGTCACCTTTCTCGGCGTCTCGCCCTACCTGCAGGCGGAGATCGCGGCGGCCCCGCGGCTCAACGTCACCGCCGGGGTGCGCTTCGACCGGATCGGCTACCGCTACGACAACCGGCTCACCGCGGTGGACACGGGCGCCTACCGCCGTCCGGCCGACGCGGACGTGGATTTCAGCCACCTGAGCCCCAAGCTAGGCGCCACCTACGAAGCTTCCCGCGCCGCCAACCTCTTCGTGTCGTACGCGCACGGCTTCCGCGCCCCGTCCGAGGGGCAGATCTTCCGCGCCGGGCGCTCGGCGGGGACGCTGGGGCTTCTCCCCAACCGCGCGGACAGCTACGAGGCCGGCGTGCGCGGCGAGATCGCGCGGCGCTTCGGCTACACCCTGGCCTTCTACCGCATGGACGTGCGCGACGACGTGCTGACGCTGGTGAACACCGCCGACAACACGCGCGAGACGGTGAACGCGGGCCACACGCTGCATCGCGGCGTCGAGGCGGGGGTGGGCGCCGAGCTCGGCGCGGGCCTCCGCGCGGACGTGAGCGTGTCCCGCGCGAAGCACACGTACGAGGAGTGGTCGCCGCGCACCGGCGTCGACTTCGCGGGCAAGGAGATGGAATCCGCCCCGCGCGACCTGTGGAGCGCGCGCCTGCACTACGCGCCGGCCTGGCTCCGCGCCGCGCACGTGACGGGCGAGTGGCAGCGCGTGGGATCGTACTGGATGGACGCGGACAACACGCACCGCTACGACGGCCACACGCTCCTCTCCCTCTCGGCCGGCGTCCCCGTGAGCCGCATGCTGGAGGCGACGGTGCGCGTGAACAACCTGGCGAACGAGCACTACGCCGAGAACGCCTCGTACACGAGCGCGCAGCGCGGCCCCGAGTACGCCCCCGGCCTGCCCCGCAGCGTGTACGCGGGCCTCCAGCTCCGCATCGGGAGGTGAGGCGATGAGGAAGACGATCGTGGCCGCCGCCGTCCTGGCGACCGCGGCCGGCGCCTCGCTGGCCGCCTGGAGCACGCCGCCCTCCGCGCACCTGGGCGCGGAGCGGACTCTGGCCGCCTCGCACGCCAGTAACCCCACCGCCGCGCTCGATCCGCGCGGAGGCGCCGGGTTCGTGGCCTGGGTCGCGACGCGGGGGAACGCGTCGGACGTGTACCTGGCGCGCGCGGAGGGCGGCGCGCCGGTGCGCGTAAACGACGTTCCCGGCGACGCGGCTCCCCACGAGCAGGCCCCGGCGCAGGTCGCCGCGGGCCCGCGCGGCGCGGTGTACGTGCTCTGGCAGAACAATCGCGAGATCTCCGGCCGTCGCTTCCCCGCGAGCGACCTCCGCCTGGCGCGCTCCACGGACGGCGGGCGCACCTTCGCCCCCGCCGTGACGGTGAACGACGACGCGGGGGGCCTCCCCTCCTCGCACACCTTTCACGACCTGCAGGTGGCGCCGGACGGTACGGTGTACGTTTCCTGGCTCGACTCGCGGCGCCGCGATGCATACAGCCAAGCGCATCCGTTGCCCGTGAAGGCGGCGGGCCACGGCCACGGTGCGCACGGCGGCCACGGCGGCGAGACCCGCGATCCGCGCATGCCTGAGTCCGAGATCCGCGTGGCGCGCTCCACGGACGGCGGCGCCACCTTTGGCGCGAGCATGGTGGTGGACGATGGCGTCTGCCCCTGCTGCCGCACCTCGCTCGCGATCGCGCCGGATGGTGGCGTGTACGTGGCGTGGCGCAAGGTGTACGACGGTGACGTGCGCGACGTGGTGGTCGCGCGCCTGCCGCCGGGCGGCAAGGCGTTCGGCGCGCCGGTGCGGGTGCACGCGGATGGCTGGGTCTTTCCCGGTTGCCCGCACGCGGGACCGTCGATCGCCGTGGATGCGCGCGGGCGGCTGCACGTGGCGTGGTACACGGGAAAGGAGGGGCGCCAGGGGCTCTGGTACGCCCGCTCGGACGACGCGGGGCGCACCTTCAGCGGCGCGGCGCCGGTGCTCACCGGCGGCTGGGTCCCTCCCTCCCGCGCCACCGTAGCCGCGGACGGGGATCGCGTCTGGGTCACCTGGGACGACCGCCGCACCCCCGACGGCGCCCTGTCCATCGCGCGCGTGGACGGCGCGGCGCCCGCGCCGGAGAGCAGCACGGCGGGGCGGGGAAGGTCCCCCGCGCTCGCCGCCGCGGGAGGCCGCGTGCTCCTCGCCTGGCTGGACCACGGCGCCGTGCGCGTGCGGGAGACCGCGCGCGACTGAGCTCCGCGGCATGGTACGATGCCGGAACGGTTTTTCCGTACCCCGCGTGCACCAACCGCCACGGGGAGAGACGGATGCAGCGCAGGAGCTTCGAAGGGATCGAAGAGGTCCGCGTGGAAACGCTCGGCGAGCTGGTGGACCGCACCACGCCCACCGACTACGATCCCGCCAGCGGGCGGCTGCGCGCGGCGTCGGTGTTCCGCGGCTCCAAGTGCTCGGAATGGGCGCTCCTCACCAGCCTGGACCGGCTGGGCGGGATCGATCCGCCGCACACCAAGGCGCCCCTGGAGGAGCACATCCTCCGCAACTTCATCCGCTACTCGCGCCCCCATCTCCAGCAGCAGCCGGCCAACGAGTGGGAGCTCCTGGTGACGGCGCAGCACCACGGCCTCCCCACCCGGCTCCTGGACTGGACCTACTCTCCGCTGGTGGCCGCGCACTTCGCCACGCTGGGCGGCGACCCGTCGCTGGACCGCGTCATCTGGCGGCTGGACTGGGGGAAGCTCCACGAGCGCTTCGACCTCCCGCCCATCGCCCTTCTCGTGCAGGAGCTGGACAAGCTCCTGCGCGAGCGGGGGATCGACTCGCCCTGGACGCTCTTCAGCGAGCCCGAGCGTAGCGACCACCTCGTCTGCATGCTCGATCCGCCCGCGCTGGACAACCGCATCGTGGTGCAGGCCGCCGCCTTCACCATTTCCACGGACAAGACGCGCTCCTTCGACGAGATCCTCCGCGAGAACGGCCTGCTGGGCGCGCTCACCCGCTACGTGATCCCCGCCGAGCGCGTCGACCACCTCCGCGACCAGCTCGACCTGGTCACGATGGACGAGCGCCGGCTCTTTCCCGACCTGGACGGCGTGGCCGCGGAGATGCGGCGGTACTACGATGCGTCGGCGGAGGAGTAGGGAAGGGCGGGGAAACGGGGAACGACAGGGGACAGCAGACCGCGGCAGCGCCACGGATGACTTGGACCGGGACGCGGGGTTCGGAGGCGCGGAAAGCACGGGCAGCCACATGGGGCGGCCCCTACGAACTGCCGGTGCGACGGGCGGGGGGCGCGGCAAGGAAAGGGTGGGCGGACACGCAGGTCCGCCCCTACCAAGCTTTGGTGTACGGGGCGGGCGACGGAGCAGCGTCGGACACGGGCGCGATGAATCGCGCCTCTACGACCGTGCCCCACGACCAACGCGTGCGTGCGCCCTCCCCCAGGTTGTTTTGGGGGAGGGGCAGCGAGGAACGAGCGGGGAGGGGGCCGTTCCGCCTTGACGCCGCCTGCATTCTCCTGTATTCTTTCATGTTCGATGGTTTGACGGACGCCCCCGGGCGGACCGTCTGTCGAAGTGGGGAGCGGTTGCCCCGCTTTTTTTATTGCCATCCACCGGGAAACGCGGATGCCGGGAACCCCGCTCGCCGAAGAGATCGCGCGGCAGGTGGAGGCCATGGGGCTGGAGGTCGTGGAGCTGGAGCAGGCCGGCAACGCCGTGCGCCCCATCCTGCGCCTCTACATCGACCGGCCAGACTCGGTGCCGGGCGTGGGTGAGACCGGGGTTTCGCTGGCGGACTGCGCCACGGTGTCGCGCGCGCTGGAGCCCATGCTCGACGCCCGCGAGGACCTCTCCGACCGGTACGTGCTGGAGGTGTCGTCGCCCGGGGTGGAGCGGCCGCTGGTGAGGCTGCGCGACTACACGCGTTTCGCCGGGCAGGACGTGGCGCTGCGCGGCAAGGCGCCCCTCGCCGGGCGGGCGAAGCGGCTGGAGGGAACGCTGGGCGGCGTGCGCGGCGAGCCGGGGAGCGAGCAGGTGGCGCTGCGGCTGCCGGACGGCGAAGAAGTGGAGATCCCGCTGAGCGAGATCGACCGGGCGAACCTGGTCTACCGGTGGGAGCGCAAGGCGCGCCCCGCAAGCCGGAACAATCCTGAGGAATAGACGGAGATGAACAACGCGACGCAGGTGCTCGCGGCTTTCCGCGAGATGACCGCAAACAAGGCGATCTCCCGCGACGAGCTGCACGAGCTGATCAAGGACGGCATCCTCGCCGCGCTGGCCAAGCGCTACGGGCCCAACGTGGAGGCGGAGATCAACGTCGACGAGGCCACCGGCCGCATCGACATCACCGTCCTCAAGGAGGTCACGGCCGAGGTGGAAGACCCCTCGCGCCAGATCTCCCTGGAAGAAGCCCGCTGGGACGACCCGGAGTTCGAGGTCGGCGACATCATGGAGGTGCCGGTGGAGTTCGCGCAGTTCGGCCGCAACGCCGTGATGGCGGCCAAGCAGCGCATCCTCCAGCGCGTCCGCGAGGGCGAGCGCCAGAAGATCCGCGACGAGTACGAGCACCGCGTGGGCGAGCTCCTCTCCGGCGAGATCCAGCAGGTGGAGCGCGGCAAGCTGGTCATTCTCCTGAACCGCGCCCGCGACGCCGACGCCATCATCCCCTGGAAGGAGCAGAACCCGCGCGAGCGGTTCCGCCAGGGCGAGACGATCCGCGCCGTGCTCAAAAAGGTGGAGGAGACGCCCAAGGGGCCGCGGCTGATCCTTTCCCGCGCCGACCCGCTCTTCGTGGCCGCGCTCTTCAAGCTCGAGGTTCCCGAGATCCAGCAGGGGATCGTGGAGATCAAGGGCAGCGCGCGCGAGGTGGGCGGGCGCACCAAGGTGGCCGTTTCGTCGCGCGACGAGTCCATCGACCCGGTGGGCGCGTGCGTGGGGCTCAAGGGGAGCCGTGTCCGCGCGGTGGTGCAGGAGCTGGGCGGCGAGAGGATCGACATCGTCCCCTGGCACCCGGACCCGGAGATCTACGCCAAGCGCTCCCTCGCGCCCGCCCGCGTCGCCAAGGTGCTCTCGAACTACGAGACGCGCACCATGACGGCCATCGTGGACGAGGACCAGCTCTCGCTGGCCATCGGCCGCAACGGTCAGAACGTGCGGCTCGCGTCGCAGCTCATCGGCTGGCAGCTGGACCTGTTCGGCTCCCGCGAGTGGCTGGAGCGCGGCGCGGAGCAGGCGCTCTTCGGCGGCGGGGGCGGCGACGGCGACTACGAGAGCACCGATTTCTCGCTGCGCGACCTCGCCGAGCTGGCGCCGGCCACGCTGGCCGCGCTGGAGGCGGCGGGGTACAACACCTTCTTCGACATCATCGACCTGGAGCGCGAAGACCTGCTGCGCATCCCCGCCATCGGCCCCGCCGAGGCGGACCGGCTGGTGGAGATCATCGAGTCGATGACGGAAGAAGACACCGGCGACGCTCCGGAGGGGTTGACACCCGCCGGTGACGCCGAGAATTTGCCCGTATCAGAATGAACAACGCGTGACGCAGACCCTCCCCCCTCGTCCCACCCAGCCGCCCGAGAAGGCGCTGGCCGACCTGCTGGGCCTCGCCGCCCGCGCAAGGGGCCTGGTGCACGGCACGGACATGACGCGCAAGGCCGTGCGCGAGGGCGAGGTGCGCTGCGTCATCCTGGCGGGAGACGCGTCGCAGACGCAGGCGCAGAAGGTCCTTCCGCTTCTGCAGGCGCGCGGAGTACCTTTCCACGTATGTCTTTCGCGGGAGGCGCTGGGCTCCGCCATCGGGCGGGGCCCGGTTTCCGCTGTTGGAATCACGAACGATAGCTTCGCGAAGCGCGCGGCCGTGCTGGCCGCCGCGCTTTCATCACCGCAGGGCTGAGGAACGGAGAGAACAGAACAGATGCGTGTGTTCGAAGTCGCCAAGGAACTGAGCGTTCCCGCTGAGTCCCTGGTGCACCTCCTCCGGGAGATGGACGTCCCCATCCGCAGCCACATGTCGGATCTGGCCGACGAGCACGTCGCCCGGCTCCGCACGCTGATCGAGCGTGAGCGGCGCCTGGGCCACAAGGACGTGGGCGAGGCCCTGGAAGCCGCCATCGGTGACGTGGCCGGCGCGCCCAAGCGCCGCCGCCGCAAGCGCGAAGAGACCGAGGAAGCTCCCGAGAACGCCCCCGACTCGACCGCCGATCCGGTGGCCGACGCCGCCGACGCGATCGCCGCCGAGGCCGCCGAGGCCGCCGCTGAGCGCGGCGCCGCGCTGGTGACCACCGGCGGCGCGCCCCCCGCGGGCGTGACCGTCGTGGTGGACTCGTCCGTCGCGCCGCCCGCCGAGCCCGGCGAGACGCTGGAGGCCGCCCCCGGAGCCGCCGCGCCCGTGGAGGAGACGGAGGCCAGCGCCCCCGCCTCGCCGCCGCAGCCCGTCGCCGAGGAAGCGGCCCCGCGCCCGGCCGCGCCCATCTCGGCGCGCCCGCCGTCGCAGCGCACGCTACGCCCCGACGCGCGCCCGGAAGGCGCGCCGCGCCAGGACGCCCGTCCGCCGCGCGAGCCGCTGCGTCCCGCCGCGTCGTCCGGTCCGGCCGCGCCGCCGCGTCCCACCCCGCCCCCCTCGGTGCGCCCGCAGGCGCCCGGCGGGCGTCCGGGTCAGGGCGGCGAGCGCCGTCCCCCCGCGGACACGCGTGGAGCCGCGGAGCCGCCGCGTCCGGCGCGTCCCAACGACTTCGTGCCGCGCCCGGCCCGCGCCGGCGCTCCGCCGATGCCCACCCGCACGGGCGGTGCGCCGCCCTCGGCCCGCACCGGCTCGTTCGGCCCGCCGCGTGGCGGCGGTGACGGCTCCGGCCGCAACGTGCCCGGCGCCGGCGCCAACGCCGGCGTGAGCAGCACCGGCAAAAAGGACAAGAAGAAGGGGAAGAAGGGGAAGGGCTCGGTCGACCAGGGGGCGGTGGACGCCAACTTCCGGAAGACCATGGCCGCCATGGACGGCGGCGACCGGCGCAAGAAGGGCCGGGGCCGCCGCGACATGGGCCCCACGCAGCACGAGCGCCGCGAGGAAGAGCTGCTGCGCCAGCGCACCGAGGAGGCCACCACCGTCCGCGTCAACGAGTTCCTGACGGTGGCGGAGCTGGCCGAGCTGATCGACGTGCCGGCGAGCCACATCATCGGCTCGGCGTTCAAGAACCTCGGGATGATGGTCACCATCAACCAGCGCCTCGACTTCGACCAGATCGAGCTGCTGCTGGACGAGTTCGGCTTCAGCGCCATCCGCGAAGAGGAATACGCCGCGGACCACGGCGAGGAAGACGCCGAGCCGGACGCCGAGAGCACGCTGCGCGCGCGGCCGCCGGTGGTCACCGTCATGGGCCACGTGGACCACGGCAAGACGTCGCTCCTGGACTACATCCGCAAGACCAACGTCATCGCGGGCGAGTCCGGCGGCATCACGCAGCACATCGGCGCGTACCACGTGCAGCTGCAGGACGGGCGCGCCATCTCCTTTCTGGACACCCCGGGCCACGCGGCCTTCACCGCCATGCGAGCCCGCGGCGCCGAGGTGACCGACGTGGTCATCCTGGTGGTTGCGGCCGACGACTCGGTGATGCCGCAGACCATCGAAGCAATCTCGCACGCCAGGAACGCCGGCGTGCCGATCGTGGTGGCGGTCAACAAGGTGGACCTGCCGGACGCCAACCCGATGAAGGTCAAGCAGGACCTCCTTCAGCACGGCATCGTGCTGGAAGACTTCGGCGGCGACGTGATGTCGGCCGAGGTGTCGGCGAAGCGCGGGATGGGGGTCGACGAGCTGCTGGAGAAGGTCCTCCTGCAGAGCGACCTGCTGGACCTGCGCGCCAACCCGGCGCGCGAGGCGGCGGGCGTGGTCATCGAGGCGCAGCTCGACATCGGCAAGGGGCCGGTCGCCACGGTGCTCGTCACCAACGGCACCCTGCGCGTGGGCGACCACGTGGTGTGCGGCCTGTACAACGGCCGCATCCGCGCCATGCTGGACGAGCGCCAGCACCCGGTGGTGGCGGCGGGGCCCGCGATCCCGGTGCAGATCCTCGGCCTTCCCGGCGTCCCCAACGCCGGCGACCAGATGGTGTCGATGGACCAGGACCGCGCCGCCGAGATCGCGCAGACCCGCCAGCGGCTGGAGCGCGAGAAGCGGATGCGCATCCGCAGCCGCGGCGTGAAGCTGACGGACCTGTCGAAAATGCTGGCCAAGGGCGAGCGCGTGACGCTCAACCTGGTCATCAAGGGCGACGTGGACGGCTCGGTGCAGGCGCTCTCCGACTCGCTGGAGCAGCTCTCCACGAGCGAGGTGCAGGTGCAGGTGATCCACCGCGGCGTGGGCGCCATCAACGAGTCGGACGTGCTGCTGGCGTCCACCTCCAGCGCCATCGTCGTGGGCTTCCACGTGCGCCCCACCGGCGAAGCCCGGCAGGTGGCCGAGCGTGAGGACGTGGACATCCGCCTCTACAACATCATCTACGAGGTGGTGGACGAGGTGAAGCTGGCGATGGAGGGCCTGCTGTCGCCCGAGCAGCGCGAGGTGCTGCTGGGCACGGCCGAGGTTCGCCAGCTCTTCAAGGTGCCGCGCGTGGGGACGGTGGCCGGCTGCATGGTCACCCGCGGCGTGCTGGAGCGCCGCGGCCGCATCCGCGTGATCCGCGACGCGGTGCAGATCTACGAGGGCGAGCTGGGGTCGCTGAAGCGCTTCAAGGACGACGCGCGCGAGGTCCGCGAGGGCTTCGAGTGCGGCCTGAACGTGTCCAACTTCAACGACATCAAGATCGGCGACGTCCTGGAGTGCTACCGGGTGGAGGAGGTTGCGCGCACGCTGGCCGGTGCCGCCGCCGAGGAAGCCGCCCGCGCCGCGACCTGAGCCGTGACGGTGGGGGTGGTCGTGTGGGAGCTCCACATCGCCGGGTGCCAGTCCCTCAAGGACAAGCGCCAGGTGGTGAAGAGCCTCAAGGACCGCCTCCACCATCGCTTCAACGTGTCCGCCGCCGAGACGGGGCACCACGACCTGCACCAGCGCGCCGAGATCGCCGTCTGCGTGGTCTCGGCCGACCGGAAGCATGCCCAGCAGGTCCTCTCCTCGTGCGACACGATGGTGGAGATGGACGGGCGGGCGAGGATCGTGGATTCGTATACGACGTACTACTGAGGGGAATGGGGAATGGGGAATGGGGAATGGTAACTGCTGACGGCCGCCCGCAGTTGGCTTTTTCGGTTCCCCCATTCCCGATTCCCCATTTCCCCATTCCCCATCCGTACATGCCGCGCTTCAAGCGAACCGACCGGATCAACGAGCAGCTCAGGGAAGAGATTTCCCTGCTGGTGCGCGACGCCGTGCGCGACCCGCGGGTGTCGCTGGCCACCATCACGGCCGTGCAGACCTCGCCCGAGCTGGACCACGCCAAGGTGTACTTCACGGCGCTGGGGACGGACGAGGAGCGCAAGGAGCTGCTGGCCGGGCTGCGCAGCGCCGCGCCCTTCATCCGCAAGGCGCTGGGGCAGCGGCTGCACATGCGCCGCATCCCCGAGCTGCACTTCGAGCAGGACCGGGTGCTGGAGGAAGCGCAGCGCATCGAGCAGCTCCTGCGCGAGGCGCTCCCCTTCGACCGCCTCACCGAGACGCCGCCGGACAGCTCGCTGGCTCCAAAGGACGAGGAAGAAGCGTGACGCGTCCCGCACGGCCACGGCTCCCCATTCCCCAGTCCCCATTCCCCATTCCCCGGTTTTGCTGACCGGCGTCCTCCCCGTGGACAAGCCCGTCGGCCCCACGTCGCACGACGCGGTGGCCCACGTGCGCCGCGCCCTGCGCACGCGCCAGGTGGGGCACACGGGGACGCTGGATCCCTTTGCGTCCGGCCTCCTGCTGGTGTGCGTCGGCCCGGCCACGCGCATCGCCGAGTACCTGACCGGGCTCCCCAAGGCCTACGCCGCCACCCTGCGCCTGGGCGAAACCACCGACACCGACGACCTCACCGGCGAGGTCGTCGGCGGCAGCGCGTCGTGGAGCGAGCTGACGTACGAGGCGATCGAGGCCGCGCTCCTGCGCCAGGTGGGGACGATCGAGCAGCTTCCCCCCACCTACTCCGCGAAAAAGGTGGATGGCGAGCGGATGTACGCCGTTGCCCGCCGCGGCGGCGAGGTGGAGCGCAAGCCGGTCACCGTCACCATCCACGAGATCCGGGTGACTCGTATTGAGCTTCCGGGTGTGGACTTCGAGGTCGTGTGCGGGAGCGGCACCTACATCCGCGCCATCGCCCGCGACGCCGGCGAAGCGCTGGGCACGGGCGCGCATCTCCGCGCCCTGCGCCGTACCCGCGTGGGCGCGCACGGCATCGAGCGCGCCGTCCCGCTGGATGCGCTGGCGGACGAGGATCGCGTCCGCGCCGCCATGCTCACCCCGCTGGACGCCCTCGCCGCCCTCCCGCGTGTCCCGGTGGATGCCGCCGGGGAAGCGGCGCTCTCCTTCGGCCGCGCCATCCCGGCCCCGGCCGATGCGCCGCAGGGCGTGCCGCTCGCCCTCGCCGGCGCGGACGGCCGCCTCCTGGCCATCGGCGAGCGCGCCGGAGACGCCATCAAGCCCCGCAAGGTCTTCCCCGCGGAGGTGGCAGGGTGACGCCCACCCCCCGCGACGAGCCGCGGGAGTTCGCGATTGACCCCGCGCTCCCGCCCGCGCTGCCCCGCGACGGGCGCCCGGCCGTGGTGACCGTGGGCACCTTCGACGGCGTGCACCGCGGCCATCGCGAGGTGCTGGAAGAGATCGGGCGGCGGGCCGAGCGGGTGGGCGGGCGCAGCATCCTGGTGACCTTCCATCCGCACCCGCTGCGCATCGTGCGCCCGGAGCACGCGCCGCCGCTGCTCACCACGGTCACGGAGAAGCGCGACATCCTGGCGCAGAGCGGGCTGGAGTACGTCGTCTTCGTCCCCTTCACCCGCACGCTGCAGCTCTACTCCGCCCGCCGCTTCGTCGAGGAGATCCTCGTGCGGCGCGTGGGGATGCGCGAGCTGGTGATCGGCTACGACCACGGCTTCGGCCGCGACCGCGAGGGGAGCGTCGCCACCCTGCGCCAGATCGGCCAGGAGATGGGCTTCGCCGTCGACGTGGTCCAAGCCGTCGAGGTGGACGGCGAGCCGATCTCCTCCTCCCGCATCCGCCGCCTCCTGGGCGACGGCGACGTCGGCGCGGCCAACCGGCTCCTGGGCCGCTCCTACACCGTCGACGGCGTCGTCGTGCGCGGCGAGCGCAAGGGGAGGGAGCTGGGCTTCCCCACCGCCAACATCCAGGTCGGCGATCCGGAGAAGATGCTGCCGCGCGAGGGGATCTACGCGGTGCACGGCTGGGTGCGCGGCGAGCGGCTCCCGGGGCTGCTGCACCTGGGCCCGCGCCCCACCTTCGCCGGCTTCGCCCCCAGCGTCGAGCTCTGGCTCATGGACTGGAGCGGCGACATCTACGGCGACCGCGTCCGCGTGGAGTTCGTCGAGCGCATCCGCGACATCCTCCCCTTCACCTCCGTCGACGCCCTCATCCAGGCCATGCACGCCGACGAGCAGCGCGGGCGCGAGATCCTGGGCTTCACGTAGTCCCCTGCGGCCCGCCCGTTTCACGACACACGCCGGACGAGCGATGCCGCGCGTGGCGGTGTTCGCACTTCAGGGCCTGTAACGCTTGACGGCAGACGCGAGAGCCTGCATCGTCCGCGAGTCGCGGATGCAGCATCCGCTACCGTACCGGGCGCCAAACCCGCACCTTCGGGACACCTGTCGAACAACTGATTTCAGCGTCTGGCCGTGTTCGCTCCTAACGGGCCTTAACGGTTGACCGCCTGCGCCTCCTTTCTCATCCTTGAGCCAATCGGAGGCGTCTGTGAGATCCTCCATGCCAAGCACGAAGGCGGCGCACGGAGGCTCGGATCGGTACACGAAAGTTCAGCCTGGACGACTTCCAGGGCGTCTCGGTGGAAGGCGCGGGGGAGCTGATCCGCCACGAGCCAGTCGAGCACGGGGTGATCTTTAACGCAGCGGGGAAGGCGCTGTACTACGTGCGCAGCCGGCCGGGGGAGCCGTACCGGGTGACAGTTCCGTTCGGTAAAGCGGGCTTGCTTCGGGGCAACGTGTTCCTGCACAATCACCCGAGGAGCGATTCCTTCTCGCAAGCGGACATATGGATGCTGCTTAGGCATGGCGTGAGAGTGATGTATGCTTACGGGCCGGAGCGCGCTTTTCGCATGAGCACAATGGCGAATACACGCCATTTTGGATATGCTCAAGAGTCTGCGGGAGGCGAGGAGCTGCGGGCGGCATACTGGAGATCAATGGACCATGCGCGCGCGAGGTTCGGGCGTTTCGTACATGCGGGCTTGCTCTCGGACGAGGAGGCATGGATCGGCCAGACGCACAACGTGGCACGCAGGATGGCAGCGCAATTCCGTTTCGCATATCAGGAGGTTTGAGCGATGCTGATAGTTGAACTTCCGGTGGCGCCGTATTCACCGCCGGCCCGTATTCGAGAGTGGATCAAGGAGTTGAAGGCGATGCGCAACAGCCCGCACGCTGAGCCGTACGACCTCACTCTCATCGAACAGTATCTGGTAATGGCGCAGGGCTGGCTCGACGAAGCACAGTCGAGTCGCGGCATGGAGAGTGGAAGTGCAGCCTGACTTGCCGCAGTTCTAACTGGCGTATCCAGGGGGCTAAGCGATGATGATCATCGACGTTCCAGTGGCTTCCTACTCGGAGCCTTCGAAGATCCGTGCCTGGATCGCTGAGCTGGAATTGGCGCGCAAAGACCCGGACGCTGAGCCTTTCGACCTGCTGCGCATCGAGCAGTACCTCGCGAGGGCACGCGGGTGGCTGGCAAAAGGTGAGCAGCAGCCTTCGGTCGAGACTGGCGCGCAGTTGTGAAAAAGCGCGCGCGCTGTTAGCTTCCATGGCTTGCAAGTTGATCCAGCGACGTTTCCGAACAAGAAGCATCGAAGGGTCGGCTACTTCCTGATCAGTTTTGACTCCTCTGGAGGTTCCGATCGTGGCCGAGACGCTCGAGCGCGAAGACATCATCAAGAAGTACCAACTCCACGAGAACGACCGTGGCTCCACCAAGGTGCAGGTCGCGCTGCTTACGGCGCGCATCAACCACCTGACCGGTCACTTCCGCGAGCACAAGAAGGATCACCACAGCCGCCGCGGACTGCTCAAGATGGTCGGGCAGCGCCGCAGCCTGCTGGACTACCTCAAGCGCAACGACCTGGAAGGGTACCGCGCGCTGATCGCGGACCTCGGGCTGCGCCACTGAGGTTGGTCGGCCGGCGGCAGCTTCGCGGGATGGCGGCGGCGCGCTTCGGCGTGCCGTGCCCGGCCGTCCGCAGAGGGTGTACGAAGCACGCGTGAACGACGAGAAGGCCGCATGGGGAAGCCCCCGTGCGGCCTTGTCGCGTAGATAGCGAAAGAAGCGGACAAACTAGGCGATACGCGGGCCGTGTGCACGGGGGAGCACGGTGCCGCTCGCGGCCTCCCCCGGCAATCCTGCAGAACGGAAAACAGAAAATGGCAAAGCTGGAAAGGCAGTTCGCGGGGCGCCCGCTGATCATCGAGACGGGCCGGATGGCCCGCCAGGCCGATGGCTCGTGCACCCTGCAGTTCGGCGAGACGATGGTGCTGTGCGCGGCGACGGCGCAGGACAACCCCACCCACCTCCCGTTCTTCCCCCTCACCGTGGAGTACCGCGAGCGCACCTACGCCGCGGGGAAGTTCCCCGGCGGGTTCATCAAGCGCGAGGGGCGCCCTTCGGACAAGGAGATCCTGGCCGCCCGTCTGACCGACCGGCCGCTGCGTCCCCTCTTTCCGGAAGGGTTCGCGAACGAGGTGCAGATCTTCGTGACGGTGGTCTCGGCGGACCAGCAGAACGACGCTGACGTGCTGGCGGTGACGGGCGCGTCGATGGCGCTGGCCCTTTCCCGCATTCCGTTCGCGGAGCCGGTGGCGGCGGTGCGCATCGGGCGCATCCAGGGGCACTGGGTGCTGAACCCGACCTTTGAGCAGCTCGGCTACAGCACGCTGGACGTGATCGTGGCCGGCACCGAATCCGCCATCACCATGGTGGAGGGCGGCGCCAACGAGGTGAGCGAGGACGAGATCGCCGACGCCCTGGTGGCGGCGCACGCCGGGATCCGCGAACTGATCGCGATCCAGCGCGAGGTGGTCGCGATGATCGACAAGCCCGCGACGATGTCGTGGACGCCCAAGGCCCCCGCGGCCGAGATCCGCGCCCGCGTGGAGTCGCTGGCGGCGGAGCGCGTTTCGCAGGCGCTGCGCATCGCGGACAAGCACGGCCGCGCCGAGGCGCTGAGCACCGCCCGCAGCGAGACGCTGGCCGCGCTTGCCGAGGAGTTCCCGGAAGGCGAGAAGGACATCGGCTCGGTGTTCAAGGACCTCGAGAAGAGCACCATGCGCGAGATGATCCTGGCCGAGGGCGTACGCTCCGACGGGCGCAGCACGGACCAGGTGCGTCCCATCACGGTGGAGACCGGCGTCCTGCCGCGCGCGCACGGCTCGGCGCTCTTCACCCGCGGGCAGACGCAGTCGCTGGGCACCGCCACGCTCGGCACGCAGGACGACGAGCAGGCGTACGACACCATCGACTTCCCCACGCAGCAGAAGAAGTCGTTCATGCTGCACTACAACTTCCCGCCGTACTCCACCGGCGAGGTGCGGCCCATGCGCGGCACGAGCCGCCGCGAGATCGGGCACGGGCACCTGGCGGAGCGCGCGCTGGAGCCGCTGCTGCCGGCGTACGAGGAGTTCCCGTACACCATCCGCATCGTGAGCGACATCCTGGAGAGCAACGGGTCGTCGTCGATGGCGTCGGTGTGCTCGGGCTCGCTGGCGCTGATGGATGCCGGCGTGCCGATGCGTGCCTCGGTGGCGGGCGTGGCGATGGGGCTGATCAAGGAGGGCGACCGCGTCGCCATCCTGACCGACATCCTGGGCTCCGAGGACGCGCTGGGCGACATGGACTTCAAGGTCGCCGGCACGCGCGAGGGCGTGACCTCCATCCAGATGGACATCAAGCTGGAGGAGGGCCTCTCCACCGACCTGCTGCGCGAGGCGCTGCGCAAGGCGTACACGGGCCGGATGCACATCCTGGACGAGATGGACAAGGCGCTCGCCGCGCCGCGTCCGGAGATGTCGCCGTACGCGCCGCGGATCATTACCATCAAGGTCCCCGTGGCCAAGATCGGCGAGATCATCGGGCCCAAGGGGAAGACGATCCGCGCGATCCAGGAGTCGACCGGCGCGTCGATCAACATCGACGACGACGGCACGGTGACGATCGCCGCGGTCGGGCGCGAGGCCGGCGAGATGGCGCGCCGGATGATCGCCGGGATGACCGAGGAGGCCGAGGTGGGCCGCATCTACGACGGCGTGGTCAAGAACACCACCGCGTTCGGGGCGTTCGTGGAGATCCTTCCGGGTACCGAGGGGCTGCTCCACATCTCCGAGATCCAGGACGGGCGCCTGGACAAGACGGAGGACGCGCTCAAGAAGGGCGACGCCGTGCAGGTGAAGCTCCTCTCGATCGACGAGAAGGGCCGCCTGCGCCTGTCGCGCAAGGCCGCGCTGGCCGAGCTGGCGCAGAAGGGCGAGTCGCAGCCGGCCTGAGCCGCGCCGTTCGTCTTGATAGCGCCCGGGCACCGTTCGCGGTGTCCGGGCGCTTTCCATTCGCGGTCTTCGTAACTGCAGCCTCACGCGGAGACGCGGAGACGCGGGGGAGAGCTGCAACTGCATGGCTCACACAGAGACACAGAGACACAGAGAGAAAAGCAAAGGAAGTTCTCTGTGGCTTTCTGTTCCTTCTGTGTTCTCTGCGTGAGCTTTTTGCTGTTGTTCTTTCTGCGTCTCCGCGTCTCCGCGTGAGACTGGTTGTTTCGAGGTACGTTTCTGGCGAGGGGCGCGGAGGCTCGCCAAACGGATGCGGGCGTGCCATATTGTGCGCCCGCCCGCCCCGCGGCTGTCGCGGGCGCTTGCGATACACCTCCCATCAGGCGAAGACCGCTCATGCTGATCGGGGTTCCGAAAGAGATCAAGACCAACGAGAACCGCATCGCTCTCGTCCCCGCCGGGGCCGAGGCGCTCGTGCAGGCCGGCCACCGCGTGATGGTGGAGCGCGGCGGCGGGCTGGGGAGCGGTTTCTCGGACGCCCAGTACGAGGCGGCCGGCGCCACCGTCCACGACGTGGAAGAGGTGTGGGCCCGCGCCGAGATGATCATGAAGGTCAAGGAGCCGATCGCGGTGGAGTACCCGCGCATCCGCCCCAACCAGCTCCTCTTCACCTACTTCCACTTCGCGGCCGACGAGGCGCTCACCCGCGCCCTCATCGCCTCCAACGCGGTGGCCGTGGCGTACGAGACGGTGCAGCTCCCCAACGGCGAGCTCCCGCTGCTCACCCCCATGAGCGAGGTCGCCGGCCGCATGGCGATCCAGGCCGGCGCCAAGTACCTGGAGAAGTACTACGGCGGCCGCGGGATGCTGCTGGGCGGCGTGCCGGGCGTGGCGCCCGCCAACGTGGTGATCATCGGCGGCGGCGTGGTGGGGATCAACGCGGCCAAGATGGCGGCCGGCTTCGGCGCCCGCGTCACCATCCTGGACCTCTCGCTGGACCGCCTGCGCTACCTCTCCGACGTGATGCCGGCGAACGTGGAGATGATCTACTCCAACCGCCACAACATCCTGGAGCGGCTGGAGACGGCCGACCTGCTGGTGGGTGCCGTGCTGGTGCCGGGCGCCAAGGCTCCCAAGCTGGTGCTGCGCGAGGACCTGAAGCGGATGAAGAAGGGCTCCGTGATCGTGGACGTGGCCGTGGACCAGGGCGGGTGCGTGGAGACGATCCGCCCCACGACGCACGAGAACCCCATCTACGAGATCGACGGCGTGATCCACTACGGCGTGGCCAACATGCCGGGCGGGGTGCCGCGCACCTCCACGCTGGCGCTGACCAACGCGACGTTCCCATACGCGGCGCGTCTGGCGCGCCTCGGGTGGGAGGAGGCGTGCCGGCAGGACCGCGCGCTCGCGCTGGGGCTGAACGTGGTCGGCGGGCAGGTGGTGTACCCGGGCGTCGCCGAGGCGTTCGGGCTGCCGCTGGTGGCGCTGGACAGCGTCCTGGCTTAAAGGGTGCTGGAGCAGTAAATCGAAGGGGACGGCTTCCCACGCGGGAGGCCGTCCCTTCTCGCGTCCGCAGCTCCTGACCGCGTCTCCGGATCGAAGACCGCCGATGAAGATCATGCCGCTCCTGCTGGCCAGCGCCGCCGCCGCGATGCTGGGGTGTTCGACGCCGGAGAACGCGTCCGCCGGTTCCGCCGAAGCGGAGAACGCCGCCGCCCCCGACACCGCCGGCCCGACGATCACCGGGGTGGCCGGGATCGCGTGGGGGGACGGACGTGAAAGCGATCGTCGCCCGGCGAGGTGATCCGCCGAACCACAGCGACGACGCGGAGGGGGTGAAGGTGCTCGGGTATCCGGAGTCGCTCGCGGGGCAGCAGGCGGATCTCATCTTCTTCGTGCACCCGGAACACGGGATGTTCCGCGCCGGTTACGCCGCGACGTTCCAGTCGCAAGCAGAGTGCGTAATGAAGCTCAACCTGTTCGATCAGGGTGTCTCGCGCCGGTATCCGGAGCTGGAGGGCGTCGCGAAGCAGATCGGGCAGGGCGAGCCCTGTGCGGCGCTGGTGCAGGGGACCGGCGGCTTCCTGAAGCGATGGACCGACCCGGTAAACGGTGCACAGGTGATGCTGGCGCTGCAGCCCGGTCTCCCGGCCGTGGTGCTGACTTACACCACCCCGGAAGCGGGGCTCTGGGAGCGGCGCAAGACTCAGAGCC
Source organism: Longimicrobium sp. (assembly GCA_036387335.1). Taxonomy (NCBI): domain Bacteria; kingdom Pseudomonadati; phylum Gemmatimonadota; class Longimicrobiia; order Longimicrobiales; family Longimicrobiaceae; genus Longimicrobium; species Longimicrobium sp. Next base: position 469 of record DASVTZ010000154.1, on the reverse strand, counting down.
AGTTCTGATGCCTCCGCCGATGACGGTGTGTTTTCGCAGGCTACCCTCCAATCCCGATCTTCCGCTCCCCGCGCGGCAGACGCCGGGGGCGGCGGGGTACGACGTCGCTTCGGCGGAGCCGGACTTCGTGCTGGCGGCGGGGGAGCGAAGGCTGGTGGCGACGGGGCTGGAGATCGAGCTGCCGCCCGACGTCGAGTGCCAGGTGCGGCCGCGCTCCGGGCTGGCGCTGCGGCACGGGATCACTCTGCCGAACACGCCCGCCACCATCGACCCGGACTATCGCGGCGAGCTGCGCGTGATCGTGTGGAACGCCGGCCCGGATCCGGTGCCGATTCCGCGGGGGATGAGGATCGCGCAGCTGGTGTTCGCGCGATTCGAGACGCCGGTGGTGGAGGAGGCGTCGGAGCTGAGTGCCACGGATCGGGGGACCGGCGGGTTTGGATCGACGGGCGGGTGAGGGGCGGGGAAG
>DASVTZ010000153.1 GCA_036387335.1 Longimicrobium sp. | reverse complement strand
ACGGCCTCAACTCGCCGCTGGCGATCCACCTGAGCCAGACTCCCTACAGCCCGCTGGTGGAGCCGTGGGTGATGGCTGACGTGGCGCGGCGCGGGATGGATCTCGAGGCGTACCGCGCCATCTTCGACGCTGCCGTGGATGCCCACGCGCGGTCGCTGGCCTTTCTGCTGGTGCCGATCTTTGCGCTCCTGGTAACGATGGTCTTCTGGCGTCCGCGGCGCTACTTCGTGGAGCACCTCGTGTTCGCCACGCACGCCATCGCCTTCATGCTCCTGCTGATGCCGCCCGTGGTGCTGGCGCTGAGCATGCTGGCCCGCTTCGCCTACCGGGCCGGGGCCAGCGTGGAGGCCACCAGCTTCATCGCCGACGCGGGCGGGCCGGCGGTGTTCTGGGGGACTTACCTGGCGATGGCGCTGCGCACCGCGTACGGCCAGAGCCGCACGCTGGCGATCGGCAAGGCGGCCGTGCTCGCCGTGGGGACGCTGGCCGTGCTCACCGTCTATCGCTTCGTCCTCTTCCTGGCGACGTTCTACGCCCTGTAGCCACTGTTCCGCGGGCGCCGCGCGCGGTAAGCTGATGCCGGCCCGCCCGATCACGGCGGGCCGGCGTTTTATACCACCGCACACCAGCGATCCGGATGGCAAGACCTTCCCCCGGCAGCGAGCTTTCGCCGTACGCCGAGTTCCGCCGCGGCGAGTGGGCGCGGCTGCGCGGCGCCACCCCGCTCACCCTCTCCGAAGCCGAGCTGGATGCCCTGCGCGGCGTGGACGGCCACGTGTCGCTGGAGGAGGTGTCGGACATCTACCTCCCCCTGTCGCGCCTGCTGAACCTGTACGTGGCGGCGGCGCAGCAGCTCTACCGCGTCACCGACACCTTTCTGGGGAGCCCGGCGGCGCGCGTGCCGTACGTCATCGGGGTGGCGGGGAGCGTGGCGGGGGGAAAGAGCACCACCTCGCGCATCCTGCAGGCGCTGCTGGCGCGTTGGCCGGACCATCCCAAGGTGGACCTGGTGACGACGGACGGCTTCCTGTATCCCAACGGGGTGCTGGAGGCGCGGCGGATCATGCACCGCAAGGGCTTCCCCGAGAGCTACGACGTGCGCAGGCTGATTCGCTTCCTGGCCGAGATCAAGGGCGGGGCAGAGGAGGCGCGCGCGCCGGTGTACTCGCACCTGATCTACGACATCGTCCCCGGCCAGGAGCTGGTGGTGCGGCGGCCGGACATCCTGATCGTGGAGGGCCTAAACATCCTGCAGACGGGCGCGCCGCAGCCGGAGCGGCCGGCGCGGCTCTTCGTGTCCGACTTCCTGGATTTCTCCATCTACATCGACGCCAGCGAGCGCCACCTGGAGACGTGGTACATCCAGCGCTTCCAGCGGCTGCGCGAGACCGCGTTCCGCGACCCCACCTCCTTTTTCCACCGCTACGCCATCGGGATGTCCGACGAGGAGTCGATCGCCTTCGCGCGCGAGGTGTGGGCCACCATCAATGCCGTGAACCTGCGCGAGAACGTGCTCCCCACGCGTGACCGCGCGCGGCTGATCCTGCAAAAGGGGAAGGATCATCGGGTGGAGCGGGTGCGGCTGCGGAAGCTGTGACCGGCGGGGAATGGGGAATGGGGAATGGGGAATCCTTCGGCGCACGCTTGGCCATCACGACTCGCTATTCCGAGGGATCGCGCGGAGGGGGTGCAGGCTTGGCGGGCGTTTTTTTGGACCGGCCCCGGCGCGAGCGGGGGACGGGATTCCCCGAGGTGATCGCGGCTCTGCTGTGATCGAGGCTGCTCCTCAGCATGTCCACCGAGGAGTCGCCTGACAGGGCATCCGCTTCCTCGATGAGCGATTCGCCCAGCACGATGGCGTCGAAAAGGTCGCTCAGAGGGATGAGGCCAAAGCTGTACCGCCGGGCCGCGTCGTCCAGGACCCGCCAGGCCTTCGCGAACTTCATGTACTCGCGGCGGGGGTTCCACAGCGTCATGGCGGCGATGGCGAAGCCGGTGACGACGGTGGCGCCTTTCGTCCAGATGCCCGGCAGCCCCGCGAGCGCCACCAGCGAGCCGAGGATGCCGAGCAGCCCCAGGAGGTTGTGCGCCGTCGTCCCCATGATCTGGCGACCCCGCTTCCAGCTCGTGAGCCGCTCCTGGACCGTCGCGGGAATCTCATGGGTCGGCTGAATCGACATCGGCGCACGTAGGGTCGGAAGTCGAAGACGGCGGGTGCGCCGCGGATGGAAAGCTCGACAGCATTGGTCGGCCTCGGGCTCGGAGATTACCAGCCTGCGTCTTGCGGATGGCTCTGCGCCGGGACTTCCACACAGGGCGCATCGGGAGATTTCGTGGAGCTGACGCAGAACGCGGCACGGGCGCTGATGGTGGCCGCGCAGGGGCTGGACCGGCGGGCGCGGCGCAGGGCCGGCAAGGCGGACGTGCTGGCGGCGATCCGGCGCATGGGGGTGCTGCAGATCGACACCATCTCGGTGGTGGCGCGCAGCCCGTACCTGGTGCTGTGGAGCCGGCTGGGCGCGTACGAGCCGCGCTGGCTGGACGAGCTGCTGGCCGAGGGGGCGCTGTTCGAGTACTGGGCCCACGAGGCGTGCTTCATCCCCGTGGAGGACTTCGCGCTCTTTCGCCACCGCATGCTCGATCCCGCGGCGATGGGGTGGAAGTACCGCGCCGAGTTCATCCGCAAGAACCGCGAGACGGTCGACCGCCTTCTGGCCACCGTGCGCGAGCGCGGCCCCGTCCGCTCGGCCGACTTCGAGCGGCGCGACGGCAAGGGCGGCGGGTGGTGGGAGTGGAAGCCCGAGAAGCGGATGCTGGAAAGCCTCTTCACCGCCGGCGAGCTGATGATCGCCCGGCGCGACAACTTCCACCGCGTGTACGACGTGCGCGAGCGCGTCCTCCCCTCGTGGAGCGACGACCAGCTCCCCCCGCGCGAGGCGGTCGCGCGCGAGCTGGCGCTCAAGGCCGTGCGCGCGCTGGGCGTGGCGAAGGCGAAGTGGGTCGCCGACTACTTCCGCACCTCCAAGCGCGCCACCCCGCCCATCCCCGCGCGGCTGGCCGACGAGGGGGCCCTGCTGCCCGTGCGGGTGGAGGGGTGGAAGGAGCCCGGCTACGTCCACCCGGACCATCACGACCTGGCCCTGCGCGCGGCGGCGGGGGAGATCCGCCCCACCCTCACCACCCTTCTCTCCCCCTTCGACCCGCTGGTGTGGGACCGCGCGCGCGCCGCGGAGCTGTTCGGCTTCGACTATCGCCTGGAGTGCTACACCCCCGAGCCCAAGCGCCGCTGGGGGTACTTCGTGCTTCCCATCCTGCGCCGCGGCGCGCTCGTGGGCCGCCTGGACGCAAAGGCCCACCGCCGCGACGGCGTCTTCGAAGTCCGTGCGCTCTACCTGGAGCCCGGTGTGCGCCCCACCGACCGCTTCGTGGCCGACGTCGGCGGCGCGCTGCGGGAGTGCGCCGCCTGGCACGGCACCCCCGCGGTCGCCATCCGCCAGTCCGACCCGCCCGAGCTGGCCGCGCGTTTGATGCAGCTCGCCGCGCCATCAAACGCCCCAGATACGAGCTGATGTCCCATGGCGTGGCGCTTCCGCTCACAACCGGCCGGATACGCTCAGAACCGGCGCGGTGGAGTGCGGAATGCAGTCAGCGGCCCGCGTAGCCGACTTCCACCCGGAGACGCGACCATGCTCTACACCGACTTCATCCTGTTCCGGCCCGACCGCAGGCTCGTGGCGGCGGTGCAGGCGAACGGCCAGTTGAACACCTCGGCGCAATGGGCAGCCGAGTTCCGCCGCAACCTGCTCGTGCGCGGGGGAATTCCGCCGCTGGAGTACTTCCTTATCGTCACGCCCGATACCATGTACCTGTGGAAGGACTCGGACGTGGAGCCTGTCGTTCGCCTCCCGGACGCGGTGATCCCCGCCCGGCCCCACCTGACCCCGTACGTAGACGGTGAACGGGTGCGGCTCGAGACCGTGAACCCGTTGACCTTCAAGATGATCGTCGAGTTCTGGCTGTCGGACCTCGGCTATTCGGTGAGCGAGGCCGCCGAGATCGCCCTGGCGAACGGCTTCGACGGGATCGGCTTGATAGAAGCCGTCCGTGGGGGGAAGATGGAGTGCAAGGAGGCGGCGTGAACGTCTACGTCGAGTCGAACTTCGTACTCGAGCTGGCGTTGCTCCAGGAGCAGCACGCCGCGTGCGAGGCGCTGCTGGAGCTATGCACGGAAGGACGAATCCGTCTCCTCCTTCCCACGTTCTCGATGATCGAACCCTTCGGCGCGCTCTTCCGCCGGAAGGCCGAGCATAGGTCGGTCAAGATCCCGGTGGATGCGGCGCTTCGGGAGCTCGGGCGGACAGCGTCGCTCGCGGCCCCGGTGAGCGCGGCGAAAGTTGTGCTGCACCAGCTGCTCGTCGTCAACGGCGAGGACGAGTTCCAGCGCTGGAAGGATGCGAGGAGCCGCATCGCCGCGGTGGCCGAGCTGATCCCCTTCGACGAGCGCGTCCTGCCGGTCGCGGTGGCGGTGGAGGACCAGTTCCGGCTGACCCCGCCTGATGCGCTGATCTATGCATCGGTCCGGAGCCACTTGAGCCAGACCCGCCCGTCGCGAAGCTGCTTCATCAACCGGAACTTCGAGGACTTCAACACGCCCCCGCTCGTCGGCGACCTGCAGGCGCTCGGGTGCAAGTTTCTCCCGGCGTTCGATCAGGGGCTGAGCTTCGTGCAGGGGATGCTGGGGCGGAACTGACGGTCGGGAGAGGCTGTTGTTGTTCCTTACCAGGTCGCCGGAACGGGCGTGCTGGTGGTGTCGGTGCCGGTGCTGTCGCGTGGCTCGGGGCGCTTGCGCGGGAAGCAGACGCGCTTTCTCTCACCGCGGCTGAGCACCCAGGTGCAGCGGCCGCGCGTGGAGTTCACCAGCACGCCCAGGCCAGGGCGCAGGGTGGGCTGCGGACCGAACGTGCGCTGGGGAGTGTCGGGCGCGCAGGCCGAGAGGAGCGCGAGCGTGGCGAGGGCGGCAAAGCGGAGCATGCGAGTTCCTTCGATGACGTGTTCGGCGGACGCGAGGGCGGCACGGAGGGTGCCATGCGCTCCCGCTTCACTCAACAGCGAGGAGGCGCATGCCGGTCCAGTACCGAACCAAGGGATGCATGACGAGCATCCTGCTCTCGGTGGTGCTCACCATCGTGCTCAACGTGCTGCTGCGGGCCTGCTCCACGCAATGGTGACGTTCAGGGCGCGGCGCGGATGCGGACGGTCCGCTCCAGCTCGTCGCGCGCCTGAAGGACCTTGCGGCGGATGTCCATGGGGAGCCGCGGGTTCTCGGCCAGGAAGCGGTCCACCACGGCCAGCGCTTCCGGCGTCGTCTGCCCGCCGATGAAGGCGTTCACCCAGCGCGGGAGGAAGAAGATCCGTCGGTTGTCGCGGATCCACTCCAGCCGGTCGAGCGAGGCGCGCAGGTGCGGGAGGGACAGATCCGCGCGGGCGGGGTCGTTGAAGGCGCCCAGCGAAGCCGTGGCCCACTCCTCGTTGAGCTGCGGATCGTCCAGGTAGCGCCGGAAGTACTCCGTGCGCGCGGCGGCGGTGGGGATGGCGGCGCCGGCCACGAATGCGCGGCGAGGACCCTCGGCGCCGGTGTCCCGCGCGGCCTCGGCGGCGATCAGCGCGGCCGGATTCGGCTCGCCCAGCGCGGCGAGGGCGCCCACGATGGACCAGCGCGTGGGCTGCTGCACTGGCTTTCCATCGAACTGCTTGCGCCCCGCCAGGTAGTCGCGGAGCAGCGCGCGCCCGGCCTCGGTGCGCACGGTGCCGACCAGCGCGTCCAGCGACGCCTTCCGCATACCGTACGGCAGGCTCGCGTCGTCCGCGCGGGCGGCGAGGAGGCGCTCCCACGCCGGCGCCACGCGGGCGGCGTCGTTCGGGCGCAGGTAGAGGGTGAGCGCGGTGGAGGCGCGGCCGAGCACGGCGTCGGCGATCTGCTCGTCGCGTTCGCGGGGGAGCTCGCGGATGGCGGTCTCCACGAAGCGCGCGGCGGGCATGCGGCCCTCGCGCACGCGGTCCCACAGCGCGCCCCAGAGCTGCGCGCGCAGGAGATCGTCGCGGGTGGTGCCCAGGCTCGCCGCCACGCGCCCGGCGCTGCGGTCGTCCAGCAGGAAGAGGCCGTAGCCGTAGTCGCCGTCGTTGCTCCACACGTAGTCCGGCAGTGGCAGCCCGGCGGCGCCCTCCACGACCGTCGTCGTCCCGGCGAAGGTGACGGGGAGGACGACGTCGTCGCGGTCGTGGTACGCCAGTCGCACGCGCACCCGCCCCGGCCACCATCCGCCCGGATCGCCCGGGAGAGCGCGCGCCGGGCGCTGCACCAGCCGCAGCGCGCGGATCTTGTTCCCATCCACCTCAAGCCGTGTCTCCACGACCGGCATTCCGGCGCGCAGGATGTACTGCTCGCCGAACTGCTTGAGGGGCGTGCCCGATTCTTCCTCGACGGCGGTCAGCAGGTCGCGCCAGGTGGCGTTCTGGTAGGCGTGGCGGATGAGAAAGGTGCGCACCCCCCTGCGGAACGCCGTGTCGCCCACCAGGAAGTTGAGCTGCTTCAGGATCGACGGCGCCTTGTTGTAGACGATGGGGCCGTAGTTGCTCTTCGCCAGGTCAAGGTTCGCCAGCTCCTGCCACACAGGCGTGGTGCCCGAAGTGGCGTCGGTGGCGTAGGCAGTGGGCTTGTTGCGCAGGTAGAAGGTCTTCCACGCGCCGCTCTCGGGCGCCAGCTCCGCCTGCATGCGCGCCGCCATGTAAGTGGCGAACCCCTCCTTGAGCCAAAGGTCGTCGAACCAGCGCATCGTCACCAGGTCGCCGAACCACTGGTGTGCGACTTCGTGGTAGATGGTCTGCTCGCGCCCCAGCCGCTGCGAAAGGGTGGGCGGCTCGCGAAAGACGAACTGCGTCTCGTTGTAGAAGATGGCCCCCACGTGCTCCATCCCGCCGAAGGGGAAGGCGGGGGCCAGGAGCGCGTCCATCTTGTCGAAGGGGAAGGGGACCTGGAAGTAATCGGCCAGCCACGCCGCCGCGCGCCGGTTGGCGCCGATCAGCGAGTCCGCCTCCACCTCCGCGCGGCGCGATGCGCGCGCGTACAGCGTGAGCCCGTCCGACTCCCACGTCGCCCACGGCCCGGCGGCGAAGGCGATGAGGTAGGTGGAGATCGGCTTCGTCTCGCCGAAGCGCCAGACCACCGCCGTGCGCACGGAGTCGAGCCCCTCCAGCGCGCTGTTGGTGAGCACCTTCCAGGACGCCGGCGCCGTGATCCGCATGCGCACGCGGGCCTTGAGGTCCGGCTGGTCGAAGCAGGGGAAGAGCGCGTTGGCGTCCGCCGGCACCAGGAGGGTGTAGAGGTACGTCGTGGCGTCCTTGGGATCGTCGGCGCGGATGATGGGCGCCCCCGCCGCCGCGATGCGCGTGGTGAACTCCGCGGACACCCGGTTGGACCCATCGCGCAGGTGGCGCGCGGGGATGCGGATGTGCCCCTGCGCCCACTGGTAGTCCGTGACCGCGGCCCCGTTCGCGCGCACCGAGTGGAGCGACGGTCCGCGGAAGTCGAGCACCAGGTCGCCCGTGCCGCTGCGGTCGAACTCCGCCTCCACGCGTCCGCGCGCCGAGTCGCGCCGGGTGATGTTCAGCGCCAGCGAGTAGCGCACGCCGGAGAGCGTGGCCGCGCGCTCCCGCGCCAGCTCCAGCGAGACGCCGGGTTGCATCGGATTGGAGCTCATCTGCGCTCTGACGGGGTGCGCGGCGGCCGCGGCGGCGATCGCCAGGACGGACGCGGGACGGATGCGTGGCATGGATTTCGGTTGGTGGCGGGGGCCCTCACCCCCGGCTCGTTACACTCGCCTGCCCCCTTCCCGATAACAGGAGAGGGCTGCGCCCTAACGTTATCGAGAGAGGGGGCTGCGGTCGCGGATGGCCGCCTGCACAGATCCGGTAGGGGCGCGATTCATCGCGCCCGTGCCCCGTGCCGCACCGCGTTCTCCCGACACACACACCAATACCCGTAGGGGCAGACCTGCGTGTCTGCCCACCCCCGCCGCCACACCGGCCCGCGCCCCGCCGCACAGATTTCGTAGGGGCCGCCCCACGTGGCTGCCCGTGCCTCGCCATGCCCAGATGCCGGCGTTTTATCGCCCGCCGTTTATCGCCTGATTCGCACGGTCGTGGCACGGATCGGCAGGGCCTGCACGCGGGCGCGGAAGCGCTGGTACTCGGGCGTGTCGCGGATCATGCGCTCGCGGTTCAGCGGGCCCAGCGTCCCGATCAGCGCGCGGGTGTTGCGCACGCGCTCCGTGCTGGTGGGATGCGACGCGAACCACTGGTCGAACGAGGTGGGCTCCTCCCTCTGCTCGCGAAGAAGCTCCTCGAAAAAGGTGGCGATGCCGTCCGGATCGTAGCCGGCGTTGGCCACCGTCACCACGGCGCGCTCGTCCGCCTCGCGCTCGGCGTCGCGGCCGTACTTGGCGAAGACGGCCGCGCCGCCCCCCTGGATCACCACCTGCTCCACCACTCCCGGCTCGCGGTCCAGCGCCCAGTAGACCAGCCGCACCAGGACGTTGGCGCGCTGCTGCTTCTCCATCTGCTCCAGCCCGTGCCGCTCGGTGACGTGCGCGATCTCGTGCCCCAGCACCCCCGCCATCTCCGACACCAGGTCCGCGTGCTCGATGAGGCCGCGGTTCACGAAGATGTGGCCGCCGGGGATGGCGAACGCGTTCACCTCGGGCGAATCGACCAGGTAAAAGGTGTAGCGGCGCCCGGATGAGTCCGCGCGGGATGCCAGCCCCTTCCCCATACCGTTGAGCGCCTCCACCGCGACGGGGTCCTGGATGAGCCGCACCTGCCCGCGGATCTCCGCCGCGTACTGCGCGCCGAGCTGCGCCTCCTCGTCGAGCCCGATGCTCCCCGCGCACGCGGCCAGGCTCAGCGGCGCGAGGAGCACGGCTACGTGTGCGAGGGTGCGGGTGCGTGGCATCGGCGCGCGCGTGCGGGTGGACGAAGGTGATCCCCCCTCTGCTTCACGTTCCGAGCCAGCCGGGCACGGCCCGGGTGCAGCCGCGCGGCTGCACCGCAGCCCGGATGCGGCACCTGGTGCGGTGACCCAGGTCGCGTAAGCCGTTGGTGTAAGGCGGTTTGCGAATTTGGCCACGCCGGACCGTGGGTTGCGTTGTCGGTAGGCACGAGCAGGACGAAGTGCAACCGAACAACATCGAGGCGACCATGCGAAACAAGATCGTGCTTCTGGCCGGAGCGGCCATACTGGCGACGGGCGGAGCGGCCGCCGCGCAGGCCCCCATCCCCACCGCGGCGGACAGCGCCCTCACCGAGTGCTCGCGCGCCGCGGCGGCTAAGGACGAGGCCGCCGCATCGACCGCCGCGGACCGGGCCGAGCGCCTGTTCCGCGCCCGTCTCGCCGCCGAGCCTCAGAGCGCGGAGCCGCGTGTCGGGCTCGCGCGGGTGATCGGCGAGTGCCGCATCGGGTTCGCGGACTTCATGAGCAAGGGGAGGCTCTCCGGGCAGTCGATCGAGCTGCTGAAGGCGGCGCTCGCGATCGACAGCACCCACTGGACGGCGCGCTACGTGCTCGCCCTGAACTACTTCCACCTCCCCGCCTTCCTGGGCCGCACGGACGACGCCATCCGCGAGTTCGAGCTGCTCGTGGCGCAGCAGGGGACGCGCAACACGCCCGGCATCTTCGCGCAGCCCTACCTGCGCCTCGGTGAGCTGTACGTCCGCCAGAACCGCACGGCGGATGCGCTGGCGATCTGGCGGCGCGGCGCGGCGCTCTTTCCGGGGGAGGCGCGCTTCGCCGAGCTGATCCAGCAACACGAGCGCCGCGCGGACACCACCGATTCGCCCACCGCGGCTCCGGCAGTCGCGATCGCGCCGGCCGCACCGGCGCCTGCTCCCGCCGCGCCCAAGCAGGCGGTGCTGCTGGACGGGCTCACGGTGCAGGCCAGTGCCAACCGGATGGACGACACGCGCAGCGGCACCTCGCTGAAGCGGATCGACGTGCTGATGACCCCCGGCGGCACCGCGGACCTGATGCAGGCCATCCAGACGGGACCGGGCACCACCCGCGCCGCCGAGGGGGCCGACCTGTACGTGCGCGGCGGCGACCCCGCCGAGGCGCCCGTCTGGGTGGACGGGGCGCGGCTGGTGTACGCGGGGCGCTACGAGTCGCTGCACGGCGGCGCGTTCGGCGTGCTCGACCCGGCGGTGCTGGGCTCCGCCACCTTTTCCAGCGGCGGCTTCGGCGCGCGCTACGGCAACGCCCTCTCCGGCGTGCTGGACGTCGAGACGCTCGGCCGCCCCTCCTCCGCGGCGGGCGTCCTCTCCGCCAACACGGTCGGGGCGGGGGCAATGCTCCAGCTTCCCGCCGGCAGGCGGGCGGGGATGTGGGGAGCGGCACGCGTGACCGAGGCGTCGATGATGCTGGCGATGCACGGCCGCGGCGGCGAGTTTGACACGGCGCCGCGCGCGCTGGAAGGGATCGGTGGCGCGGTGTGGGCGCCGCGCCCGGGGTGGCAGCTCAAGGCCACCGGGCTGATCGACACCGACGCGTCGGCGCGGAACGTGAGCGCCTACGGGTACAGCGGAGCGTTCGGCTCGCGCGGCGGCACGACGCTGGCGACGCTCTCGGGGCGCGGGGTGTCGCGCGACGGGCGGGTGGCGGTGCGGGCCAACCTCAGCGCCACGGAGCGCACCACTGGCTTCGACTTCGGGGTGATGGACCGCGAGCGCACCGACCGCGGGGTCGCCGCGCGGGTGGACACGGAGTGGATGCTGGGCGGCGGCCGACTCCGCGCCGGCGCCGAGGCCGCTGGGATGGAGGCCCGCCAGACCGGCGTCACCCCCACCACCGACCAGCTCGCCCCCGGCTCGCCCTCGCGGGTGCTGCAGGCGGTCACGGACGATGCATCGCACGTGGGCGGCTACGCGGAGTACGAGTGGGCGGCGTCGGGGCGGGTGGGCGTGGTGGCCGGCATCCGCGCCGACCGCCTTCCCGGCGAGACGGAGTGGACCGCGGACCCGCGGCTGGCCCTCGCCTTCCGCGCGGGCGACTGGACGCTGCGCGCTGCCGGCGGCGAGTTCCACCAGGGGCGCTGGCGGACGCGCTTCGCCCTTCCCGATGCGGGCTCCCCGGCCGGCGTCCCCACGCGGGCGCGGCACCTGGTGGTGGGCGCGGAGCGATCCGGCGAGCCCTCGCTCAAGGTGGAGGCGTACACGAAGTCATACGGCCGTTACGCCGAAGCCGGCGACGGGCCGCAGGCGGCCTCGGGCCGCGCCACGGGACTGGACGCGATCGTGCGCTGGAGCCGGCAGGCGCGAGTGAACGGGTGGATCACGTACGGGCTGCTCCGCGGGCGGCTGGAGCTGGAGGACGGGCGGGTGGTGCCCTCGTCGGTGGACGTGACGCACTCCTTCACCGGCGTGGCCACCGTGCGGCTTCCCGCCGAGCTGCAGCTCGGCAACACCCTGCGCTACGCCACCGGGCGCCCCTTCACCCCGCGCACGGTCGGCGCACCGGGCGAGCCGAACGGCGACCGGCTGCCGTACTACCTGCGCCTCGACACCCGTCTCACCCGCTTCTGGACGGTGCGCGGGCGGATGGTGGTGACGTACCTGGAGATGCTGAACACCGCGGGCCGCGAGAACATCGCCGGCTACAGCTACGACGACGCGGCGGGCACGCGCACCACGGTCCCCAACTTCTTTGGGCAGCGCACGGCCGTCTTCGGCGGCAGCGTCAACTTCTGAGCGGGATTCCAGCCGAATGAGCTCCCTTGCCGTCGCGGTCGCGTTCTTTGCCTGCGGAGTGGTCTTCTTCAGCACCGCGACGCTGCTCCTCTTCAACCCCCGCAGCCGCGGGGTGCGCTGGTACGCCCTCTTTCAGGCGGGGCTGATGTCGTGGCTGGCCGTGCAGGGGTGGATCTTCGCCACCGGCGGCACGCGCGGACCGCTCTTCTTCGGCATCATCCACATGCTCCCCGCGTTCTTTCTCGCCTTCGCGCTGGCGGAGGGGATGGAGCGGCCGGACTGGCAGGCGCTCCTGCCGGTGTGTGCCGGCCTCGTCCTCCTCCCGTTCGCCCTGCACGGGGAGAGGGGGACGATCCTGGACCTGTGGCAGCTCGCCGCCTGGGTGGGTGGCACGGTCCCGATGGTGCGCTTCGCGACGGTGTCGAGACGGGTGAAGGGCCCGGGGGAGCGCCGGCTGAGCCTGGGCGTCGTGGGCGGGATGGTGGCCGTGCTCCCGCTGGGGTTGATCGGCGGCTATCTCACCGAGGGCTCGCACTCCGTCTACGCCCTGCCGCTGGCGATGGTGTGGATGCAGCTCCTGATCTTCGTGGGGGTGTCGCGGCTGCGCTTCTACGACATCGAGGTGCGCGCGTCCAGGACCGGCGAGCTTGCCGCCGCCGCCACCGAGCAGGAGCGCCTCGCGGTGCTGGGAGAGCTCTCCGCGTCGGTGGCGCACGAGGTGCGGAACCCCCTCACCGGCATGCGCTCGCTGGCCCAGCGCCTCGCCGAGGACGATGTGGACGACGCCAAGCGCCGGCGCTACGCCGCCGTGATCCTGGAGGAGGCGGAGCGCGTGGAGCGGATCGTGGCCAACCTGCTGGGCTTCGCGCGGCGCGCCACGGTGCGACCCGAGCCCGGCGCCCGCACGGCGCTCGCGCCCCTCTTCGACGACCTCCTCCTGCTGGTGGAGGCGCACGCGCGCAGGGGCGGCGTCACCGTCGATGCGGACGCGGGCGGCAGCGTGGCCGCGGCGCCGCGGGAGGCGCTCGCGCAGGCCATCCTCAACCTCCTCCTCAACGCCATCCGCCACACCCCAGCCGGAGGCACGGTCCGCCTCGCTGCCCGCCCCGCGCAGGGCGACCTGGAGGTGGTGGTGAGCGACACCGGCCCCGGCGTTCCCCCCGCCGAGCGCGAGCGGATCTGGGAGCCCTTTCGCAGCGAGGGCGGTGGGACGGGGTTGGGGCTCGCCGTCGTCCGCCGGCTGGCGCGCGAGCTGGGGTGGGAGGCGCGGGTGGGCGGCGCACCCGGCGGCGGCGCGGAGTTCTCCATCCGCATTCCAGCTCCACAGGCGGCGCGATGAAGATCCTGGTGGTGGACGACGAGCGCTCGATCCGCTTCTCGCTTTCGGAGCTGCTGGAGGAGGAGGGGCACGACGTGCGAGAGGCCGAGCACGCCCCCGCCGCCCTGGCCGCGCTGGAGGATACGCCGGCGGACCTGGTGATCTCAGACCTCTCGATGCCCGCCATGAGCGGGCTCGAATTGCTGGAGGAGGTGCGCTCGCGGCACCCCGGAACCCTCTTCGTGCTGATGACGGCGCACGGCGACGAGCGGCTGGCGGTGCGCGCGCTGCGCGAGGGGGCGTATGGCTACGTCCCCAAGCCCTTCGACAACGAGGAGATCCGCGCCATCGCCCGCCGCGCCCGCGAGCTCCTGGCCCTGCGCGCGGAGAACGTGCGGCTGCGCGAGGAGCTGGGCGGCGCCTTCCACGGGCTGATCGGCGACTCGCCCGCGCTGCGCCAGGTGCAGAGCGTGGTGCGCCGCGCCGCCCCCACCGACGCCACCGTCCTCATCACCGGCGAGAGCGGCACGGGAAAGGAGGTCGTCGCCCGCGCCCTGCACGCGGAGAGCCGGCGGAGCGGCGCGGCGTTCGTGGCCATCAACTGCTCGGCCCTTCCCGGCGAGCTGATCGAGAGCGAGCTCTTTGGACACATGCGCGGCGCCTTCACCGGCGCCGACCGCGACCGCGTGGGGCTGTTCGAGGCGGCGGGCGGCGGGACGCTCTTCCTGGACGAGGTGGGCGACCTGGCCGCTCCCGCGCAGGCCAAGCTCCTCCGGGCGCTGGAGGAGCGGCAGGTGACTCCCGTGGGCGGCACGAAGCCGGTGGCCGTGGACGTGCGCGTGGTGGCCGCTACCAACCGGCCGCTTCAGCAGATGGCGGCGGAGGGCACCTTTCGCGAGGACCTCCTGTACCGGCTGAGCGTGATCGGCCTGCACCTTCCGCCCCTGCGCGAGCGGCGGGAGGACATCCCTGCCATCGCGGCGCACTTCCTCGCGTACTTCGCCGAGCGTCACGCCCGCCCCACCCGCGCCCTTTCCGAGGCGGCCCGGCGCATCCTGCTGGCACACGACTGGCCGGGCAACGTCCGCGAGCTGCGCAACGCCGTGGAGCGCGCCGTCGTGCTGGCCGAGGGGGAGACGATCGAGCCCGCCGACCTCCCTCCCGGCCTGGACACGCGCGCGCCGCTGGGGCCCGTCGATGCCGCCCTCGCGGACCTCTCCTGGGCCGACGCCCGCGCGCGAGCCATGGATGCGTGGGAGCGCGGCTTCCTGGCGGCGGCGCTGGAGAGGCACGGCGGCAACGTCTCGCGCACGGCGCAGGCGCTCGGCATCCACCGGCAGAGCCTGCAGAAGCGCCTTCGCCAGATTGGGCTTGAACGCGACTGACGGCGGGTTCTCACACAGAGCCACAGAGGTACGGAGAGGAGAACGGAAGGAAGGGCATCTGGAACTCTGCCGCACCTGCGCGGGTTGCATCTTGTGGGCAGAATCTTAATACAGGCGGACCGCGGCGCGGCGGGATCGGGCAACGCGTGCAGGCACAGCGAGTTAGGGGAAAGCAATGCAATGGCGCCACATTGATGCGGCGCGGATTGCAAGGTGTTGTAGGGGTTGGATTTCGGCGTGGTTGCGGGGATCGGCGACCGAATCAACTCCGAACATTACACACGTAACACGCGATTGTTGACAACGCTGGACGGGAGCTGTAGAGTGCATATCCCACTCCCAAACCCAGCCAGTCTCACCCCCCAGCCACAAGCATCCCCATGCTTACCGCCCTGTCGCTGGCGGCGTCGCTCGGCATCCTCGTGCCGGGGCCGCTCGCATCCGAGCCGGATTCGCTCCCCTTCCGCGATCCCGGCCTCGCTCGCCACGAGCTCGCCGCGCCGTCGTCGGTGGGGATGAGCGCCATCGGCCTGATCCGCGCCGAGGACGCCGTCTACTCCGAGCTGCAGCGCGGGTCCTTCCCCGGCGCGGCGCTGGCCATCGGGCGCCGCGGCACCATCGTGCTGGAAGAAGGGTTCGGCAACACGGGGCGAGGCTGGGACTCGGCCCCCGTGGACCCGGACGAGACGGTGTTCGACCTCGCCTCCCTCACCAAGGTGGTGGGGACGACGACCGCGGTGATGCTGCTGGTGGAGGACGGGAAGATGGGGTTGGACGAGCGCGTCTCGTCGTACCTGCCGGAGTTCACGGGCGGGGGGAAGGAGTACGTGACGGTGCGCCACCTCCTCACGCACACGGCCGGGCTCCCCGCCGGCACCGACGTGCCCGCCGGCCTGTCGCGCGCGGAGGCGCTGGCGCACGTGCTGCGGACCCCGCTGGTGACCTACCCCGGCGGGCGGATGGAGTACTCCGACCTGAGCCCCATCGTGCTCTTCGCCGCCGCCGAGCGCGCCGCGGGGGAGCCGCTCTACCACCTGCTCGACCGGCGCGTCTTCCAGCCGCTGGGGATGACCTCCACCTCGTATGTCTTCGGCCCCGACGGGTGCCAGCGCTGCGCCGGCACCTCGGGCGCGCTGGGCGCGGGCTTCAAGGGGCGCGTGCACGACCCCATCGCGCGGCGCCTGGGCGGGATCGCGGGGAACGCGGGGCTCTTCTCGACCGCGCACGACCTGGCGCGCTTCGCCGGGATGCTGGCCAATGGCGGCGAGCTCGACGGCGTGCGGATCTTTCGCGCCTCCACGGTGCGGCAGTTCGCCATGCGGCAGCCGGGCGCGGGCACGCGGGCGCTGGGGTGGGACACGCCTCCCCCGGGCGGCGGCGGCTCGGCGGGGACGCGCATCTCCACCATCGCCTTCGGCCACACCGGCTACACGGGCACCTCGCTCTGGATCGACCCCGAGCGCGGCACCTGGGTCGTTCTCCTCACCAACCGCACCTACGACGGCGAGGACAACAACCGCATGCAGGCCCTCCGCCGCGCCGTCCACGACCGCGTCGCCGAGGCCACCGACCGCGGCGGGTACCTGGCGAACAGCGGGAACTGA
This sequence comes from Longimicrobium sp., assembly GCA_036387335.1. Lineage (NCBI taxonomy): Bacteria > Pseudomonadati > Gemmatimonadota > Longimicrobiia > Longimicrobiales > Longimicrobiaceae > Longimicrobium > Longimicrobium sp. The sequence continues at coordinate 48,287 of DASVTZ010000153.1, read as the reverse complement.
GGCCCCCACCCCCAGCGTCGCTCCGCGACGCATCCCCCTCCCCCATAACTGCCTGGGGGAGGCACTGCTGTCCGGCTAACGTAAGTAGATGCTTCTGTAACTGACAGCATGGTAGCTAGTTACAAAGAAAATCAGCCCGCGCCGATTTGAAGTCGGTGCCGCCCCTTCGTCATTCTGTCTGGAACCCTAGACAGGAGCGCCGAATGAACGAGGGCAGCACCATCTTCTCGCAGTTGATCGCCCATGCTTCCCGCGATGCGCTGGACCGTTGCATCCGGCGGTATCAGGGCAATCACCGCGTCCGCACCTTTAGCTGCCGAGACCAGTTCCTGGTCATGGCCTTCGCCCAGCTCACCTATCGTGAAAGCCTGCGCGACATCGAAGCCTGCCTGAGCGCCCTGCCCGATCGCCTGTACCACATGGGCATTCGTGGGAACGTGTCGCGCAGCACCCTCGCCGACGCGAACGAGCAGCGGGACTGGAGGATCTACGCCGACTTTGCTCAGGGGCTCATCGCCGAAGCACGCCGCCTGTACGCGGGCGAGCCTCTGGATCTCGATCTCGAACACACCGTCTACGCGCTGGACGCGACGATCATCGAGTTCTGCATCGAGCTCTTCCCATGGGCTCGCTTCCAGAAGCACGTCTCCGGCGTGAAGCTCCACACGCTGCTGGACCTGCGCGGCCCCATCCCCGCGTTCGCCCGGATCACAGCCGGCAACCTTGCGGATTCGCACATCCTCGACGCGTTGACGCCCGAGCCCGGCTCCATCTACGTCTTCGACCGCGCCTACCTCGACTTCGTGCGGCTGCATCGGCTGAACCAGGCAAAAGCGATCTTCGTCACCCGTGCGAAGAAGAACCAGAAGCTTCGCAGGATCTACTCGCGTCCTGTAGACCGGAGCACTGGCCTCATCTGCGACCAGACCGTGGTGCTCGCGATTGCCGCTACAGCCAGGAAGTACCCTGAGCACCTGCGCCGCGTCCGCTACAAAGACCCGGAGACGGGCAGGGGATATGTCTTCATCACCAACGACTTCGATCTGCCGGCGCTCACGATCACCAAGCTCTACAAGTCACGCTGGCGCATCGAACTCTTCTTCAAGTGGATCAAGCAGCACCTCCGGATCAAGGCGTTCTACGGGAGAAGCCCCAACGCCGTCAGCACCCAGATCTGGATCGCCATCTCCGTGTACCTGATCATCGCCATCGTCCGGAAGCGGCTTGGCATCGAGCGGGATCTCTACACTTTGCTACAGATCCTGAGCCTCTCTCTTTTCGAGCGAATCCCGCTAGAACAAGCACTCGGCTCACCCAATTTCGCCGATCTCAAAAACCCCTCCGCTAACCAGTTGCTACTACTGGACTTATAACCGGACAGCAGTGCTGGGGGAGGGGGTTTTGCATGTATCCGTCCGGGCTGCACAGGTCCCGTAGGGGCGCGATTCATCGCGCCCGTGCCCGCCTCTGCGCCGCCATTCGGTGTCTCACCACCAATCCCGTAGGGGCGGCCCCGTGTGGCCGCCCGTGCCCGCCGCCGCTCCGCCACCCTGCCGCTGACCACGAATCCTGTAGGGGCGGACCTGCGTGTCCGCCCTCCCTCGTCCCGCACGTTCCTCGGCGGTTCAGCGCGGCAGCCGCTGCCAGCGCGCGTGGGCGACGAACGACGTGAGCATCCCCACCACCAGCGGAATCGCCGCCATCGACACGTCGCCGAGGGCGGTGAGGACCACCGCGCCCGTCATGATGATCGTCAGGCCGGCGGCGGCGAGCGGGGTCAGGAACTGGTGGATGCGGAAGAGGCCGGGGAGCACCAGGCCCAGCGCCCCCAGCACCTCGCACACGCCGATGAAGCGTAGCAGCGAGACGGAGACGGTCGACTGCGCCTGGAGCACCTCGAACGGCGTTATGAGCTTCATCACGCCGGCGAACAGGAAGACCAGCGCGAGCACCACCTGCACGCCCCACAGCAGAACTTCCGAAGCCTTGTGGGTTTGCGTGCCCACCGCCAGGGTCTGCTCGCTCGCCAGTGTCGTGGACGTCATCGTTCTATCTCCGCGCAGGGTCTTGGTTGGCCGGGTGTCAGCCCCGGGTCTACCTGTGCGACGAAGGAAGGGTGCGCGGATCGACATGAGGCCCTCACCCCCGTCTCGTTACACTCGACTGCCCCCTCTCCCGATAACAGGAGAGGGCTGCGCCCTCCTGTCATCGGGCGAGGGGGCGGAGGTCCGATGTGCGCTGCGGAGGGCGGTGCGGAGGAGGGGACGGGCAGCCACGCGGGGCGGCCCCTACGTGGATCGGTGCGGAGGGCGGAGGTCGCGTCGCGGCAAGGGCGGGCAGACACGCAGGTCTGCCCCTACCGAGCATTGGTTTCCGTGCCACGGATGCCGTGGCAGGGGCGGAGTGCACCCTTTCCCCCGCTTGCGGGGGAGAGGGCCGGGGAGAGGGGGAACCCGCGCGGTTCGACGCCCGGGGGAGGGGCCCTCTACGGCTTCGGCTTCGCCGGCTCAGTGCGGCCGGTGCGGGCGGCCTGGGCGGCGGCGGGGTCCGTCACGTCGCCGTGAGCCTGCTGCACGGCCTTGTCGCGGGCCGCGCGCACACCCTCGCGCTCGAAGCGGTTCACCCACTGGAGGACATCGGCGGGCGGGGTGTACTGGGGCTTCCTGCGCGATTGGGGCTCACCGCGCTCCAGGCCGGCCAGGAACGGCTCGTACTTGGAGCCGGGATGCCAGAGCACCCAGTCGTCGAAGCCCACGTCGTACACGCCCTGCTTCTGCTGGCGGATCTGGTCGGGGCCGTACGTCTGGTGGTTGCGGCCGAGCCAGGTGGCCGAGAAAGCCTGCAGCCACGGCATCACCCGCGCCGGGCGAACCCCCGCCTCCTGCAGCCGGTCGTTGCGGAGGCGCGCCATCCCCGCGGACTTGAAGAGCACGTCGTACGGCATCAGGTCCGGCCGGCGCACCCCCGGCAGGTGCGTGGGGAAGTAGTGCGACGGGTACATCATGGGAAGGATGTGGTCCGCCGTCGCGGCCACCGTCTCCCACTGCTGGCCGATGTTCACGTCGCCCGCCTCGTTGGGCACCAGGCCGAAGACGTCCGCCGTGACGGTGACGCCCAGCGGGTGCAGGCGCCGCTTGGCCTCGTTGAGGAAGGCCGCGATGGCGTCCGCGCGGGCGCCGCGCGCCTTGGGATGCACCTGCGGCGGCAGGCTGCGGTACGGCTCGGCGAAGCGCACGTAGTCGAACTGGATCTCGTTGAAGCCGGCGCGCGCCACCTCCTCCGCGATGTCAAGGTTGTAGTCCCACACGTTCTCGTCCCAGGGGCTCACCCAGGTGTTCCCCGCCTTGTCCACCCAGAGCGCCCCGCCCGCCCGCTTCACGGACCAGTCCGGCCGCGCCTTGCTGAGGATCGGGTCCTTGAAGACGACGATGCGCGCGATCGTCCAGATCTTGTGCGCCCGCATCGAGTCCATCAGGGCGGGGAGGTTGCGGATCGCCACTTCGCCCGGCTGCGCGAGCTGCCTGGGAAGCTCCAGCGCCGTCTGGTAGCGGATCCCCTTTTCGTCCTTGACGTCGATTACGAAGGCGTTGATCTCCGTCTCGTCCGCCATCTTGAGGAGCTTGGGAAGGCGCGCGCGCGACCCCGCCGCGTAGGCGTTGATGTACAGGCCGCGGATGATGGGCGGCGCTTTGCCCCGCACCGCCTCGTTGCCCACCGTGCTCCGGTCGTCGCCGGGCGCGGCGGCGGCGCGGCCGGTGTCTGCGGTCGCCTTTGCCTCGCCCCCCGCGGTTTTCCCCTTTTCCGCCGCGCCGCCCGCCTTGTCGCCGCATGCGGCCCACAGCGGAAGGGCGCAGAGGAGGGCGAGCGGAAGCCTGGTCTTCATCGAAGTGTGCATCGTTTGAGGGTTCCGTCCGTTGATGTTCAGGGTGCCGCAGCGGGCCACACGTTGTTGGCGCGGTTCACGTCCGGCAAGGTGCCCGCGGGGTCCACTTCGACCCGTACCGGCGCGGCGCCGAGCGGCAGGGTAAAGGTCGCCGTGCGGGTGCGCGCGCCGGTCCAGCTTTCCAGCGGGATGTCCACGCTAGCCGATGCGCCGCCCTCGCCCGTGGCGGTCACGCGGATCGGCGCGGGGATGTCGCCCAGGTCCGTGATCGTCACCTCCACGCCGCCGTCCACGGCACGCACCGCGCCCACGGCGAAGTCCAGCGTCCCCGTCTCGAACCACCAGGGATAGAAGAACCAGTCCAGATCGCGCCCGGCCACGCGCTCGAACGTGTTGAAGAAGTCCCACGGGTACGGGTGCTTGAACATCCACTCGGTGGCGTAGGTGCGCATGGCGCGGTCGAAGGTCTCCGCGCCCACGACGCCGCGCAGCGCCACCAGCATCGTCCCCGGCTTGCTGTACGCCGCCACCGTGCGCGCCCCGTACGGAGAAACGAGGTCGGTGTGGCGCATGAGTGGCACCTCGTTGTCGCGGCCGGCCACGCGCAGGTACGCGTCGCGGGTCTCGTCGTGCGCGCGCGTGCCGGGGAAGAACGCCTCGCGCCCCTCGTCTTCGTGGAACGTCGTCAGCCCCTCGTCCATCCACGCGAACGACGCCTCGTCCGAGCCCACCATCATGGGGAACCACTCGTGCGCCAGCTCGTGCGCGATGACGCTGTGCAGGTCCGCGCGCTCGCGGGCGCGTGGGATGAACACCAGCATCGGGTACTCCATCCCGCCGATCGGCCCCTCCGCGACGGTGGCCTGTGGGTACGCGTACGGCACCAGGCGGTCGCTGAAGAAGCCGATCGAGTGCTGCGCGAAGCGCGCCGCTTCGTCCCAGTGCGGCGCGCCGGCGCGGTAGAGCGCATGGACGAGCACCGTCCGCCCCGCCGCCGACGTGCGCGCGGCGTCCCACAGGTAGCGGTCGGAGGCGGCGAAGGCGAAGTCGCGCACGTTCTCCGCGCGAAAGCGCCAGGTGAGGCGGCTGCCGGTGCGCGTGGCGCGTCCGGCGGCGCGCTCCGCCTCGGTCACCACGCGCACGATGCTGTCCGTGGTGGCGGCGCGGGCCAGGCGGGCGGCGGCCTCGGGGGTCAGCACCTCGCCGGGGTTCTGCAGGATGCCGGTGGCGCCCACCAGGTGCCCGGCGGGGAGGGTGATGGCGACGTCGAAGTCGCCGTACTCCAGGTAGAACTCGCCGTCTCCCAGGTACGGCGTGGCGTCCCATCCGATCACGTCGTCGAACGTCGCGACCTGCGGATACCACTGCGCCACGTTGAACGCCCGCCCTCCCAGCGCGTCCTCGTACGCCGTGCGGAACGTCCCGGCCGGGGGAACGCGGTAGCTCCACTCGATCTCCAGCACCGTGCTGTCGCCGGTCGCGACCGGGCGGGGAAGGGTCAGCCGCGCGAGCGTGCCCGCCACCTCGTACCCGGTCGCCGGGGTGCGCACGGGCGTCACCACGCCGATCTGCCCGGTCGCGACGGGGCGCAGCTCGCGCCCTTCCACCGCCACGCGTCCCAGCGTCACCCCGCCCGTGGGCGCGACGATGACGCGGTTCCGGCGCGCCGTCTCGGTGAAGATGTTCTGGTACAGGTTCAGGACGACCGAGGTGAGCGCCTCGGGCGAGCGGTTGCGGTACACGATGCGCTCGCGGCCGCGCAGCTCGGCGCTCGACGGGTTCAGCTCGGCCTCGATGCGGTACGACACCGCCTGCTGCCAGTAGCGCGGGCCGGGCTGCCCCGTGGCGGTGCGCGTCCCCGCGTGCAGCGCCTGCCGGTACCCCTGCGTCGTCGGCACGGCGCGCAGGATGGGGCGCGTGATGGTGTCGCGCGGCGCTGGCTCCGCGGCGCGGCGCCCGCCCGGCGCGCACGCCGATGCGAGGAGCAGAACGATTGCGGCTGTCTTGTGCACGTACGGTTCTCCGGGTTGTGGTGCGCCGGGGAATGTACGGCGGAGACGGGGAACGGGGAACCGCAGGCAGCGTACGCGAAGGTTGAGGGCGAGGAACCGGCGTGGGGCCGTACCCTGTCATCCTGAGCGACGCGCCTCACCGTCCTCTCCACGTCTCCGTACTCTGGCGCGTAGCGAAGGATCTACTGCGCGTAGCGAGAGGCCCGCCATCGCGCGCCATTCTCCTGCCTCGCCGGCTAGATCCTTCGGTCGCCGCAGGGAGTCCGGAGCGCGCCGCCGACATCTGGGTGGGCGGCTCCCTCAGGATGACAATAGGGGGCCTGGGGGGCTATGTTTGCAGCCCCACGCTACTGTTTTCGAACGAGGGATGTGACCGATGAAACTGGACCTCAGCGGCGTGTTCGCGCCCGCCACGACTCCCTTCGACCCGGTGACGGGCGATGCCGACCTGGTGTCGCTGCGCGCCAACGTGCGCGCGTGGATGGAGGCGCCGCTCTCCGGCGTGGTGCTCTTTGGCTCCACGGGCGAGGGGCCGCTGCTGGACGAGGACGAGCGCGCGCGCCTCACCGCCGGCGTGCGCGGGGTGCTGGATGCGGGGCGCCTCCTCCTGGCCGGCACCGGCGCCGAATCCACCCGTGCCACCCTGCGGATGACCCGCGCCGTCGCCGCGGAGGGCGCCGACGCGGTGCTCGTGCAGCCGCCCGGCTACTACCGCCCGCTCCTGACCCCAGAGGCGCTGCGCGACCACTACCTCGCGGTGGCGGAGGGCTCGCCGGTGCCGGTGATCCTGTACCAGGTGCCGCCCCGCTTCAGCGGCGCCGAGCTCCCCGCCGGGCTGGTGGGCGAGCTGGCCAAACATCCCAACATCGTGGGGATCAAGGACTCGCACGGCGACCTGCGCACGCTGGGCGCGCTGGTGGAGGCGTGCGGCAAGCGGTGCCAGGTGCTCGCCGGCAGCGGCGCCATCCTCTACGCCGCGCTGGAGATGGGCGCGGTGGGCGGCATCCTGGCCGTCTCCCTCCTCGCCCCCGCCGAGTGCGCCGAGCTCGCGCGCGCCTTCACCGAAGGCCGCTTGGGCGACGCGGGCCGCCTGCAGGAGCGCCTCGCTCCGCTCCATCGCGCCGTGGTGGCCGAGCTGGGCGTGCCCGGGATGAAGGCCGCGCTGGAGCTGCTCGGAATGCACGGCGGCCCCCTCCGCGCGCCGCTCAAGCCGCTCCGGAGCAAGGACCGCGAGCGAGTCCGCGAAGCGCTCCAGGCGGCGGGGCTGGGCGCGGCCGCTCTCTCCTGACCGACAAAAAACAACGGGGCTCACGCGGAGACGCGGAGACGCAGAGAGAACTCCGCCAGCTCCTCCGTGTCTCCGCGCCTCCGCGTGAGACAAATTCGGTCGGCCTGTTTCGTGCCTCCGCCGCCCGGCTCGTGTTCTGATACCCGAGCCGCGAAGGGGATGAAAGGGGCGATCTGGTTCCTGGTGGTGGGCGTCCTCCTGGTCGCCATGGCGCTCTCGCGGTCGATCGTGGCCCGGCTGCCGCTCTCCACCGCGATGCTCTACCTGGCGGCCGGATTCGCGCTCGGCCCGTACGGCGCGGGGCTCCTGAGCCTCGACGTATACGAGCAGTCGGCCGTGTGGGAGCGCGTCACCGAGATCGCGGTGCTCGTGTCGCTCTTCGCGGCCGGGCTCAAGCTGCGTGCGCCGCTGCTCGACGGCCGCTGGATCCTTCCCGTGCGGCTCGCCACCCTCTCCATGACCATCACGGTGGGGCTGGTGACGCTGCTGGGGGTGTTCGCCATGGGGCTGCCCGTGGGCGCGGCGGTCCTGCTGGGCGCCATCCTCGCCCCCACCGACCCCGTGCTCGCCTCCGACGTGCAGGTTACGCACGCCGCCGACCGCGACCGGCTGCGCTTCGGCCTCACCGGCGAGGCCGGCCTCAACGACGGCAGCGCCTTTCCGTTCGTGATGCTCGGATTGGGGCTCCTGGGGCTGCACGAGATGGGGGAGATGGGCTGGCGCTGGTTCGCGGTGGACCTGGTGTGGGCGGTCGTCGCCGGGCTCGCGGTGGGCGCCGTGCTGGGGACGCTCGTCGGACGGCTCGTCCTGCACCTGCGCAGGGTGCACCGCGAGGCGGTGGGGCTGGACGACTTCCTGGCGCTCGGCCTCATCGCGCTCGCCTACGGGATGGCGCTCCTGGTGAGCGGCTACGGCTTCCTGGCCGTGTTCGCGGCGGGGCTCGCTCTGCGCCGCATCGAGCGCCGCGAGTCGGGCGGCGACGCTCCCCCGGAGGACGTCGCGGCCGCCGCGCACTCCATCGACGTGGAGGAGATGGCGACCGACAAGGACACGGCGCCCGCCTACATGGCGCAGGCCGCACTCGGCTTCACCGAGCAGCTCGAGCGCATCGGCGAGTTCACCGTCGTCCTCCTGCTGGGAGGGATGATCTCCTGGCACTTCCTTCCGGCCGTCGCGCTCTGGTTCATCCCCCTCCTCTTCCTCGTCATCCGCCCGCTCTCGGTGTACGCGGGGCTGGTGGGGTCGCGCAGCACCGGGCTGCAGCGTGGGATGATCGGGTGGTTCGGCATCCGGGGGATCGGCTCCGTGTACTACCTCACCTTCGCCATGCAGCACGGCCTTCCCGAGGAGCTGAGCCGCCCGCTCGCCGAGCTGGTCCTCGCCACCGTCGCCGTCTCCACGGTGGCGCACGGCATCTCGGTGACGCCGCTGATGGCGCTCTACGGCCGGCGCACGAAAAGCTGAGGGCGGGCCGTTGTTCGCCGCTGCCGGGGCCGCTAGCTTGTCGCCCGCACGCGCCTATCGACCCCACGCACCCGCATCCGTCCCATGGCCGAATACAGCAACGTCAAGCTCGAAGTCCAGGACCGCATCGCCACCCTCTCGGTCAACCGGCCGGACAAGCTGAACGCCCTCAACGAGCAGACCATCCGCGAGCTGGGGCAGGCGATGGAGGAGATCGCCGGGCGCGAGGACGTGGGCGGCGTGATCCTGACCGGCGTGGGGGAGAAGGCGTTCGTGGCCGGCGCCGACATCGCCGAGCTGGCGAAGATGGGCCCGGTTGACGGAATCGAGGTGAGCCGGCTTGGGCAGCGGGTCTTCCGCTCGATCGAGCTGTCGCGCAAGCCGGTGATCGCGGCGGTCAACGGCTTCGCGCTGGGCGGCGGGTGCGAGCTGGCGCTGGCCTGCCACCTCCGCGTCGCGTCCGAGAACGCGAAGTTCGGCCTTCCCGAGGTGAAGCTGGGGATCATCCCCGGCTACGGCGGCACGCTGCGGCTGCCGCGCATCGTGGGGAAGGGCCGCGCGCTGGAGCTGATGCTGACCGCCGAGATGGTGGACGCGCAGGAGGCCTACCGCATCGGCCTCGCCAACAAGGTCGTCCCGCTTGCCGAGCTGATGGACGCCGCGCGCGCCATGATGAAGGGCATCCTCAAGAACGGCCCCGTCGCGCTGGGCCTCGCCATCGAGTGCACCACGCGCGGGCTGGAGATGTCGGTGGATGACGGGCTGGCGCTGGAGTCGAACCTCTTCGGCCTCCTCGCCTCCACCACGGACATGCGCGAGGGGATGACGGCGTTTCTGGAGAAGCGGCGGGCGGAGTTTACCGGACGGTAGGAATGACGAAGCGACTGGCGCCGTCATCCACGCTTCACCGGCTGCTGCTGGCTTCGCCGGTGGGGCCGTTGCTGGTGGAGCACGATGGGGCGGCGGTGCACGCGGTGCACTTCTGGGAGCAGGGGAAGCATCCGCCGGCCGGCACCCGCGTGGAGCCCACCCGCGACGATGCGCTCGGCTGGGAGATCGCGAAGCAGTTGCGCGAGTACTTCGCCGGCGCGCGTCGCGACTTCGACCTCCCGCTCGCGGCGGAGGGCACGGACTTCCAGCAGCGCGTGTGGCAGGCCCTGCGCGCGATTCCGTTTGGCCGCACCTGCTCGTACCGCGACGTGGCGGTGGCGATCGGGGTGCCGCGCGGCTCGCAGGCGGTCGGCCAGGCCAACCGCCACAACCCGATCCCCATCGTTGTCCCCTGCCACCGCGTACTCGACGCGAAAGGCGGCATCGGCGGCTTCATGGGCGCCGGCCCGGACGGCCCCGGAAGCGCCATCAAGCGCTGGCTCCTCGCCCACGAACGCTCCCTCTGTCCCCCTGAGGAAGCCGCCGCGCCCGACCTGTTCGACACGCCCTGAGCCGTTCCTTTTCTCTTGTCATCCTGAGGGAGCCGCCCGACAGATGCTTCCGATGCGCCGTACTCCTGCGGCGACCGAAGGATCTAGCCCGCGAGGCAGGAGGACGGCGCGCGAGCACGGGCCTCTCGCCACGCGCAGTAGATCCTTCACTCCGCGCCAGAGTTCGCGGACCGGTAAACGCTGGAGAGGCGCGTCGCTCAGGATGACACGGAATTTTTGTCATCCTGAGGGAGCCGCCCGGCCGATATCTGCTGTGCTTTCCAAGCTCCCGCGGCGACTGAAGGATCTAGCCGGCGAGGCAAGAGGACGGCGCGCGACCACGGGCCCCTCGCCACGCGCAGTAGATCCTTCACTCCGCGCCAGAGTCCAGAGCACGGGCGAGGACGGAGCGGCGCGTCGCTCAGGATGACAAAAAGACGGCTGGTCCGTCGTCAGTCCCATTCCCCATTTCCCCATTCCCCATTCCCCCCTCCTTGCACCTCGCCCGCCTCCACCTCCGCAACTACCGCAACTTCGCGGAGCAGGTGCTCGAAATCCCGCCGCAGGGAGTTGCCATCGTGGGCGACAACGGGCAGGGGAAGACGAACCTGCTGGAGGCCGTCTACTATCTGGAGATCTTTCGCTCCTTTCGCGGCGCGCCGGACGAGCAGCTCGTGCGCTTCGGCGAAGAGGTCTTCCGCGTGGAGGGCACTCTGCGCGGCGAGGACGGCGGCGAGCGCACCCTCGCCGCCGCCTTCGAGCGCCGCCGCAGGAAGAAGAAGGTGACCGTCGGCGGCGCGGAGCCCGAGCGGCTGGGGGATGCGCTGGGGAAGGTAGGCGCCGTGATCTTTTCGCCGTCCGACGTGGAGATCGTCGCGGGCGGGCCGGGGGAGCGGCGGCGCTTCCTGGACATCGTGCTCTCGCTGGCGGAGCCCGGGTACCTGGGCGCGCTGCAGCGGTACCGTCAAGCTCTCTTCCAGCGCAACACCCTGCTTCGCCAGGCGAGCCCCCCCGCGCTGGTGGAGGCGTGGAACGATCCCCTGGTCGCCGCCGGGAGCCGCGTGCTGGAGGCGCGCGCGCGCTGGGTGGCGGACCGCGCCGCCAGCTTCGCCGCGCACTACGCCCGCGTCGCCGGCGGGCAGCCCGGCACGCTCGCTCTCGTCCCATCCGTCGAGCTGGGGGAGGATACGCCCACCGTCGCCACCATCGCCGCGGCGTTCCGCGAAAAGCTGGAGCGCGTCGCCGAGCGCGAGCAGCGCCGCGGGATGACGCTGGCCGGCCCGCATCGAGACGACCTGCGCTTCGCCACGCACGCGGCGGATGGCACGCTCCTGGAACTGCGCACATACGGCTCGGGCGGCCAGCAGCGCACCGCCGCCATCGCGCTGCGCATGGTGGAGGCGGAGACGATCCGCGAGACGCGCGGCCGCGAGTCCGTCATCCTGCTGGACGACGTCTTCGCCGAGCTCGACCCTGGCCGCTCGCAACGCATCGTGGACTGGATCGAGGGCGAGGAGGGCGGCCAGGTGATCCTCACCTCCCCCAAACCGACGGACTTCCACGTCCACGGCGACACCCTGCCGCGCTGGACGATCCGCAACGGAGTGGTCTCGCCGCTCTGACCCGCCACCCGCCGCACGCCCGTGTACCGCACCTGCATCTACTGCACGGCCGATCTGGGCCAGAACGAGGCCGTCGAGGGGTTCCCTGTCGGGCGCACCCTCGCCTTCGATGCGGCGCGCGGGCGGCTGTGGGCCGTCTGCCCGAAGTGTGCGCGCTGGAACCTGGCGCCGCTGGAGGAGCGCTGGGAGCCGGTGGAGGCGGCGGAGCGGTGCTTCGTGGATGCGCGGCTGCGCGTGCAGTCTGAGAACGTGGGGCTGGCGCGCCTTCCGGACGGCACGCAGCTGGTCCGCGTGGGCAGGGCGCTCGAGGGCGAGGTGGCGGCGTGGCGGTACGGCCGCGAGCTCCAGCGCCGGCGCTGGAAGAACGCGCCGGCACAGGCGGTCTCGCTGGCGCTGCGGGTGGGCGCCATCGCCAGCCCCTGGGTGTACCTGGGGATGATGGGGACGCGCGTGGCGCGGGGGCTCCGCGTGGTCCACCAGATCCCGGCCGAGCGCTCCCCGGCCGGACAGCCCATCGTCATTCGCCGCGGCCACCTGACTCGCTCCTGGCGCCAGCCGGACGACGACGGCGACCTCGCGCTCCACATCCCGGGCATCCTCCCCGCCGAGCGCGACGGCAAGCGGTGGCACGTCCCCTCGCTCCTCCTGCGCGGCGAGAACGCGCGCCGGGTGCTCTCCCGCGCCGTGCTGGACGCGAACGCGGGGGGCGCGTCGGCGCACAAGCTTGAGCGCGCACTCGGGAAGCTGGCGGAGCGCGGATCGTCCGAGGAGTACCTGCGCTCCACCGCGGCCCAGCTGGTGCGCCTGGACGTCCCCGACCTCGGCTTCCACCCGCGCGGCTGGCGAGAGGTCGCCGGCTGGCTGCGCGGCGAGCGGCGCGACCGGCCCTTCAAGGCGAAGAAGCTGGACGCCCCCGGCGCCCTGGCCCTCGAAATGGCCCTCCACGAAGAGCAGGAGCGCCGCGCGCTGGAGGGCGAGCTGCACGCCCTCGAAGCCGCCTGGCGCGAGGCCGAGGAGATCGCCGCCATCGCGGATGGGCTGGCAATCTAGGGGCCCCTCACTCCATCTCCAGCTTGCGAGGCGGGCAAGGTGCCGCGATAATTGAGCAGGCTTGCCAAACCAGGAGGGACGATGGCGGTGATGACGTACACGGAAATGCTCGGCGGCTCCGCCGTGCTCGGCACCAGGGTCGAGACGCCGCTCGAGTGGGTTGGGGTTCTCGAGGGCGGTTTCCCGACGCGGAGTGTCGATGCGGTGATCGATGCGGGTGTCCTCAGCCGCGAGGAGGCGGAGGACCTCGTCATCCCGCGCCGCACCCTGTCGCACAGGAAGCAGCGGGAGCAGCACCTGACGCTGGAGGAATCGGACCGTCTGGCGCGGATCGTCCGGGTCAGCGCGCGCGCGTTCGAGACTTTTGGGGATGAGGACGGCGCCCGGGGGTGGCTGCGCGACCCGAACGGGGCACTGGGCGGCGCCACGCCGCTCTCGCTGCTGCGGACGGGCGAGGGGGCCGTGCTCGTCGAGCAGATCCTCGGACGGATCGATCACGGCATCTTTACCTGATGCCCGCTCGTTCGTATCGGATCGCGCGCGCCCCGTACGCCGACCTGAGCGGCGAGGGCGCGCGGCTCTACGGCGGACGGTGGAATCGTCCGGGACTTCCCGCGGTGTACACGGCCAGCAGCCGCGCCCTCTCCGTCCTGGAGATGCTGGTTCACCTTCAGCCGCGGCGCCTGCCCCGCGATCTCCAGCTCTTCACGGTCGAGATGCCGGACGACGTGCCGAGCGAGACGCTCGCCGTCGGCGGCTTCCCGGCGGATTGGAGGGCGATCGGATCGTCGTTCTGCCTGGACGCCGGTGACGAGTGGCTGCGCGGTGCACGTGGGGCAGTGCTCTGGGTGCCGTCCGCCGTCGTGCCAGACGAGTACAACGCGATCCTCAACCCGAACCACCCTGACGCGGCGCATATCCGGGTCGTGCACCGGCAGCCGTTCGAGTTTGATCCGCGGCTCCTGGCGCTCGGTGGCGTGAGTCTGGGCGACAACTGAGACGGGTTGAGTGTTGGCGATCGGACGAAGCCCCCGCGTGAACTTCGCGGGGGCTTCTGTGCGGATGCGTCCGTGGATGCTTAGGCCGTGACCCAGCCGTCGCCGTCGTGGAGGAGGCGGGGAGGGCCGTGGTCGCCGATGGCGGAGGCGCGGGTGACGAGCCCGGTGCGGGCGTCCCACGAGTGCAGGAGGCAGGAGGGCGGCTCCATCAGCACGCGCAGCCGTGTCCGGTCGCTCACATCCGGCATCAGCTGGTGCATGGTCGAGGCGCAGGTCACGGCGACGGTGCCGTGGAAGCGGCGCGTGAGGGTGCAGTGGATGTGTCCCGCGGCGACCGCTTCGACCTGCGGGTGCCGTGCGACGACCTCGCCCAGCCTCTCCGGGTGGCGCAGACCCATCGCGTCCAGCACGTCCATTCCGCACGGGACCGGGGGATGGTGCATGAAAAGGAGCGTGGGCCGGCCGGGTGCCTCCGCCAGGCGCTGCTCCAGCCAGTCGAGGCGCTCGTCGCAGAGCTCGCCTTCGTCGCTGCCAGGGATGTGGGTGTCCAGCGCCACGAGGAGGAGCGGGCCCGCATCCACCACGTACTGGACGAAGCCCGGCAGCGCGGACCGCCCCTGCGCGCCGAACACGGACAGCATCCGCTCCCGCCGGTCGTGGTTGCCGGGGAGCACGTACACCGGCATGGGGAGCGGCCGGATCAGGTCCTGGAAGAGCCGGTACTCCTCCGCCGTGCCGCCGTCCGTGCAGTCGCCGCTGACCACGACGGCGGCCGGCGCGGCGGGGAGGCGCATCAGGTGCCCGACCGCTGCCTGGAGCCGGGTGGCCGCCTCGCTCTGCGCGTCGGCGATGATGTGCGGATCGCTTATCTGTGCAATGAGCATGGCGCGGCGGCGGGAGGGGGCTGAGATCGCGTGCGTCAGAGGGGTGCGGCGAGCGGACCAAGTGGGAACGGCTCGGACACGCGCATCGCGTGTGGAACCTCCGTCTCCACCGCCCCCTCCGGGCCGGTGTGCAGGCCGTAGACGATGAGGCGGTAGGTGCCCTTTTCGATGCGCTCGCCCACGCCGATCTCGACCTGGAAGGTGCGGGTCTCGCCCGGCGCGATCACGATAGGCGCGGAGTGGCAAGCGTCGGTGGCCACGATCCAGGCGCTGGTCCAGGCACCGTCAGGGCGATGCTCCAGGCCCCACGGGAACGCGCCGTTGCAGTTGTCCAGGTAGAGCGGATGGCCGGCGGGCGCACTCAGCCGGATGCGCAGCGTCCGCTCGTCGGGCCGGTTCAACACCGCTACGTACGATGCGGGGCGGGGTGCGGCCGCCGCCGGTGCTTCGACCTTTGCGGGGCCCCTGGGCGGCTGATCGCAGGCGGCCGCCACCAGCAGAAGCGCGAGGGTGGCGAGCATGAACGGCGACGGCATCGGTCGCATTCCCATCACGTGACGAAACCGGGGAAGCCTGGGGCCTCCTCCCATGCGATCCAGCGCTCGATGGATCGCTTGTACCCGTCCGGCATCGGCAGATTCCTCACGGCTTCAGGGGCGAAGGCACCCACTTCCTTGTGCTCGGCGCTGTGCGTCAGCGCGGCGAACGGGGCGGGGTAGCATCCGTAGGTGACGATCAGGACCTCCTCGCCAGGAAGCACTTCGTAGAGCCAGGAGTCGATCAGCGGGCCGACGCGCACCAAGATCGCGAGCTCTTCCTCCAGCTCCCGCGCGACGCACCGCTCCGGAGCCTCCCCGCGCTCCAGCTTGCCGCCGGGCAGCTCCCACTCGTCGCGCTCGTTCTTCAGGAGCACGACCCTGCGGTCCGGGGTCAGGACCACCCCTTTAACGGAAACCGGGAATCGATGGTGCACGGCTCAGCGGGAAAGGGGGACGGCCGGATAGGGCGAGCTATGGCACCTCCATGATAACCGGCCTGCAAGCGCTCGCAACCGCAAGACGTCAGACGCTGCACCTCACATTCGTCATGTCTCCGCGCGCGGCATATCCGATGCGAGCCGTCGTGCTTGGGACCTGGATGATGAACGTCACGCACTAACGCACTAACGCACTAACGCACTCACGCACTCACGCACTCACGCACTCACGCACTAACGCACTCACGCACTAACGCACTCACGCACTCACGCACAGATCTCGATGCCACCCACCGACCCGATCCGCACCTGGCACGCGAGGCGAGTCCTCGCGCTGCTGGCACTGCGCTGCCTATTCGCCGTCCCGGCATCGGCGCAGTCCACGCCCGAAGCGCGCGTGGTGGAGGCGGTCTGCAACAAGCAGATCGTCGTGCTGGGGGAGCTGCCCAGCCACGGCGAAGCGCGCGGATTTCAGGCAAAGGCGCGCATCGCCCAGCGCCTGATCGAGCGGTGCGGCTTCGACGCGGTGCTCTTTGAAGCACCCATCTACGATTTCATCGGCTTCCAGCAGGCGGCGGCGCAGCGCCAGGCCACGCCGCTGCAGCTCGACCGGGGGATCGGCCGCTTCTGGTGGACGCGCGAGCTGGCGGAGTGGCGCGGGTGGCTGTACCGGCGCGCGGCGTCGGGCACGCTGGTGCTGGGCGGTCTGGACGACCAGGTGAGCGCGACCTCGGAGTACGCACGCGCCACGCTGCCGGGCCTGGTGGGCGCATCGTCGGGCGCCGAGTGTGAGCAGGCGGTCGCCAGGAACCTGAACTGGCGCTACGACGAGGCGCACGCCTTCGACGAGCCGGAGCGCGTGCGCCTCCACCGCTGCGCGCGCGCCGCGGCGGACGCCCTGGCCTCGCGCGGCTCCGGCACGCCCGAACAGGTGATGGCCGAGAACCTGGCCGGCTACTTCCATCGCCAGCTCGCCCCAACCGAAGCGCGCACTCGCGACGAGGCGATGTACCGCAACTTCGTCTGGCAGAGCGGGCGCATGCCGCGCGGCAGCAAGTGGATCATCTGGACGGCGACGGTCCATGCGGCACGGCGGCAGGGCACTCTGACCGAAAAGCCGCTCGGGGCGCGGCTGGCCGAGCGGTGGGGCGACCGGGTTGGCGTCATCGGCTTCAGCGCCCTCGCGGGGCGGTCGTCCAGGGCGGGAAGGCCCAGCGAGGCGCTTTCGGAGGCGCCCCCGGGCTCGCTGGAAGCCCAGGCACTCGGCACGCGCGCTGCCTCGGCCTATCTGGATCGCCGCGCACTGCGCAGGATCGGAAGCGCACCGTCGCGGCTCTTTGGCAGGTACACGTCGGCGGACTGGTCCACCCACTTCGACGGGGTGGTCGTGTTCCGCGAAGAGGTTGCTCCCGTGTTCGAACCACTGCCGTAGCCTCGCGCGAGCTTCAAGCTAGCATCACGCGATGCAGAACGGCGGACCGGATCACTCGGGCCGCCGTTTCACTTCGTTGCCCTTCGTCGGCAGGCGCCCTCCCCGGGATTTTGCCACTCAGCGGAACTGCGCCCTCCAGGACCTGGGAGTCAACTTGGCGAGCGCCGCGTAGTAGGCGACGTTCGGATCCTCTGGCAGAGTAGAGTTTTCCTGGAAGAGCGCATGCATATGCCCCGCAAGCACCGAAGCGATCGCGTGGAGCGCCTCATGCCGATCGAGTCCCTGTTTCATGAGCCGGGTGAGAGTAGCCGCCACCGGAATCTCGGACCCGAGCGCGATCTGGTTCTCAATGATGACGTGGAAAACCGCATGGGCGGTCGCGTTCGGCAGGCGAACACGCGTCTTGCGATGGTACTCTTCCACCAGGTGCATGCGCTCGTGCTCGTCTAGCGCGAGCCACCACTCCGGGTCTGGGGCCCGTTCGGGATCGTATCGGTACTGAGCCATGGGACGAGTTGGTTGCGTGGACAACGGCCAAGAGTGAAAAAGCTCGGGCACGAGCGGACAAACGCCCCCCCGTTGGCAATCGTTGGACTCGCTACATCCTCCGTGCAGGAGAAGTTGCACTCTCATCTTCAGGTGCACCATGACCACGCATCGGATCTACAGGACGAGCGTCGCGAGCGTTTATCCGCATTACGTCGCCAAGGCGGAGAAAAAAGGGCGCACGAAGGCGGAAGTCGACGAGATCATCCGCTGGCTGACGGGATATAGCCAGGAAGAGCTCGAAGCGCACCTCGACCAGCGAACGGACTTCGAAACCTTCTTCGCGGAAGCGTCCGGAATGAATCCGTCGCGCGCCCTGATCAAGGGCGTGGTCTGCGGCGTCCGCGTGGAGGAGGTCCAAGAACCCGTCATGAGAGAAATCCGCTACCTGGACAAGCTGATCGATGAGCTGGCAAAGGGCAAAGCGATGGAGAAGATCCTGCGGAAGCCATAGCGGGAGCGAAGCGGCAAGCACGCTGGGTCGCGCCGGGCGAGGCCGTAGTCCGCCCGAGTTCAAGAGTGTAGCCGCTCTGGATGCGTATGCTCAGTAGCGATCCTTCCACGCCTCGTAAGCTTCCCGGGCCGCCTCGACCGTCCATTCGGGTAGGCCACGGGCCGGGACGCGCCGGGAGTTCAGCTCCCGGACGAGCTGGGCGAACGAGACGCCGTCGTACTTGATCCGCTGGACCAGGGTGTAGGCCACCTTCACCTCCTTGCGATCCGCCTCCACGGAGCCGCCGGCACGGCGCTGGCCCCAGGGCGGATCGAAGATTCGTGTGGCGGAAGCATCGCTCGCCGGCGGCAGCAGCTCGCCCAGCAGATTCGACAGGTAGTCACCGAAATCCGTGGCGATTCGCGTCGCGCCACCCGCCTCCCAGCGCACGATTTCGGGCTCGGCGCCGGCCGCGGACGGCACGAACCCGACCGGGTCTCCTTCCACTCCGTCGATCTCGATCACCACGGCCGTCGCGGGGACCACTCCCTCGTCGCGCCACCGCAGCGACTCCTCGACGACGGGAATCACCCCCGCGCCGCCGGCTCCGAATACCTCGACCGGCGGCACGTCGAGCGCGCCCAGCACCTCGAGAAAGCGCCGGTAGCTGCGCGGGAAGCCCACCTGTAGGCGGTGCTCCGCTTCGGCGATCTCGTCGGCGCTCGCCGGCTCGCCTGCCGAGAAGTCATCGGACTTGGCGGTCCGCAGGCGGTTGAGCAGGTCGTCGTACGGACTCGTCATGTGCGACGCGGGAAGAAGGGAGCGGGAGAGTACGGATGTGGCCAAAGAGGCTGGCGCAGCGCGGGGAAGTTCTCCCCCTCACCCGCCCTGCGCCCCAGCGGGAGGGGGCCGGGGGGAGGGGGCCTGGAGCCTTTCGCGCCAGCGAGGGTCGGAGATGATCATGCGGATCCAGGGCGTATATGCCTCCGGATGGGCTTGGGCGTCGCGGGCGAGGTCGTCTAGCGGGGCCCAGCGCCAGCCTTCCACCTCGGCGGGGTCGGGGGCGGGAGCGCCGTCCCAGCGGCCCACGTAGACGTGGTCGAGCTCGTGCTCCACCAGCCCGCCGCCCACATCCGCGCGGTAGGTGAAGGCGAAGGCGGGGTGGAGGTCGCACTCGAAGCCCATCTCCTCGCGCAGGCGGCGGCGCGCGGCGGCGCCGACGGGCTCGCCAGGGCGCGGATGGCTGCAGCAGGTGTTCGTCCACTGCCCGCCGGAGTGGTACTTGGCGGCGGCGCGGCGCTGGAGCAGGACGTCGCCGTCGCGGTTGAAGACGAACACGGAGAGCGCGCGGTGCAGCCGCCCCTCCACGTGCGCGCGCTGCTTCTCCAGCGTGGCGACTTCGGCGTCGCTCTCGTCCACCAGGACGACGCGCTCTTCAGGTCGTGGCGGGTTCATGGCGGAAATTTACACGCGTACGCCGCGCCGCACCACGACCGGCGACCCCTCGGCGACGAAAGCGGAGCGGGGCGGGGCGGCGAGCGCTTCGGCGAAGGCGGGGCCGTAGAGCGCGGCCACGTCGGCGTCTAGCTGGTGCGTGCGCGCATCCCACACGCGCCACGACGGGTGCTCCACGCGGTACTCCACAGTGCCGCCGCCGCGCTGCGCCGCGTATCCCCAGTAGTGCTCGGTGATGAACTCCGCCTCGGAACCCGGGACGAGCGGCCGGGGCTCGCCGTGCGTGGTGGCGCGCAGGGCGGACCAGCGGCCGCGGTGCTTCCATCCGTACTCCACGTGCCGCCCGCCGCCGTCCAGCGGCGCGATGCGGTGGCGCATGGGCATGGCGGCGTACTGCTCGTTGTAGATCACGCGCGCCGCCGTCGCGATGGCCCAGCGCGGCACGATCTCGCGCACGAACACCACGCCGCGCCGCCACCCCTCCGGCCCGCGGCGCCGCACGTAGAAGCGCAGGTTTACCTCCTCGAAGTCGCGGTGGAAGGGGATCGGCACCCCCAGCACCCGCGTGTCCAGGAAGAGGAACCCCACCATGCTGGCGTACGTGGTGCCGCCCCACGAATCCAGCTCCGTTCCGGCAGGGACGAGCGGGCGCAGGGCGGCCGGATCGACCTCGAAGTTGAGCATCACGAGGTCGCGCCACTGCGCCGTCAGGAAGCGGCCGGGGAGCACGCCCGGTTCTTTCGGCATCGTGGGCAATGGTGGGCGATTGGACGAACTGACACCCAGAAGACGCGCGTTCTCTTCCGCGTCTCCATGCGCAGGCAATCGCCGCGCCGGAGGCAGCACGCGGCGTTTGCGAACCGCCCGCGGCTCGCCTATCGTGCACCCGTCGCGCACCCACAACTCTGGAGGCAGAACATGGCCGGCACGCTCACCCCCGTCCAGCAGCGCGCGCTCGACCAACTGCTGCACGCGCTGCGTCCCGGACGCGTGGTCGCGTTCTCAGGCGGCGAGGGCGCGGGAAAGACGACGGTGCTCCGCGCGGCGCACGCGGCGCTGGGTGGCGCGTGGCTGAGCGCCGGGGACCTGGCGGAGGCCGCGGACGGCCGCCATCCGCTGGCGCTGGAGGAGGCGTTCCACCGGCTCGTGGTGGACGCCCTCGCGCGGCACGACACGGTGTTCGTGGACGATTTCCACCTGCTGGGGATGGTGGTGGGGATGTCGCACATGTATCCCCGCATGAACTGGATCTACGCCTCGCTGGTGGCGCTGGGGAACCGGGTGGAGGAGATGGGGAAGCGGCTGGTCGTCGCCGCCGATCACAACCCCGTGACGCAGGGATGGCGCGTCGCGCACCAGGTGATGCTCGACGCGCCCAGGGCAGAGGACTACCGCGCGCTCTCCGCCGCCTACCTCGATCCCGCGGACGTGGCGCGGCTCGACTTCGAGCGCATCTTCCGATTCGCGCGGCGGATCAGCGCCCGGGCGCTGCGTCGCGCCTGCGAGTCGCTCCCCCAGGGCGCCGCGGTGGACACGGACGCCTTCGTGGAGCACCTGCGCACGCGCCACCTGGTCAGCAACGTGGACCTGGGCGAGGTGCAGGCGGTGGATCTGCACGACCTCAAGGGCGTCGACGACATCATCCGCGCCCTGGAAGCCAACGTCATCCTCCCGCTGGAAAACGCCGAGCTGGCGGCCGAGTTCGGGCTCAGGCCCAAGCGCGGCGTGCTCCTGGCCGGCCCTCCGGGAACGGGAAAGACGACGGTGGGACGCGCGCTCGCCCATCGCCTGCGCAGCAAGTTCTTTCTCGTGGATGGAACGCTGATCTCGGGGACCAGCGGCTTCTACTCGCGCCTGGCGGCGATCTTCGAGGCGGCGAAGCAGAACGCCCCCGCGGTGATCTTCATCGACGACAGCGACGTCATCTTCGAGGGCGGCGGGGAGCTGGGGCTGTACCGCTATCTCCTCACCATGCTGGACGGGCTGGAGAGCGAAAGCGCGGGCCGCGTCTGCCTGATGATGACGGCGATGGACGTCGGCAGCCTTCCCCCGGCCCTGGTGCGCTCCGGCCGCATCGAGCTCTGGCTGGAGACGCGGCTGCCAGACGAGGAAGCGCGCGCCGCCATCCTGACCGACCGCTGTGCCGGCCTCCCCGCGGCGGTCGGTGCCGTCGACGTGCAGCTCCTGGCCGCCTCCACCGAAGGCCTGACCGGCGCCGACCTCGCGCGGCTGGTGGAGGACGGAAAGATCTTGCTGGCGTACGACCGCTCGCGCGGCGAGGCGGAGGACGAGCCCACCGCGTACTTCCTGCGCGCCATCGAGACGGTGCGCGCCAACAAGGAGCGCTACGCCGAGGCCGAAGCCCGCGCCCGCGAACGCCGCCCCACGCGCTCCCCGATGTTCGACATGATGGAGGGGATGGGAATCTCGTACGCGATGGGCGAGGTGGACCCCGAAAGCGCTCTGCCCACCGAAACCCAGTTCCCGATGTTCGGGATGGGATCGCCGGAGTAGGGAGCCGCCGTCAGCCGGTGCGGGGGCGGCCACGGGCAGCCACGTGAGGCGGCCCTACGAGGTTCCGATGCCGAGAGCGGAGGCCGAGGCAACGTAGAGGAGGGCGGACACGCAGGTCCGCCCCTACCGGATTGGGTCCGAAAGGCGCAGGTCGGCGTGGATGCAGGCACGGGCGCGATGAATCGCGCCCCTACGGAATCTCACGCGGATGCACGCGAACTCCCCCTCCCCCAGGCAGTTGGGGGAGGGGGATGCGTCGCGGAGCGACGCTGGGGGTGGGGCCCCCTCACAACCCCCCCAGCTCCTCCGACAGCGTCCTCGACACGCTCGACCAGTCGTAGCGGTCGCGGGCCACGCGGAAGAGCGCTTCCTTGTGGCGCTCGCCCATCTCCAGGGCGATGGGGACGTGGCGGACGATGTCGGCGACGGTGCGCTCGGGGGAGGGGTCCAGCTTCATCGCCTCGGCGGCCTCGGGGGGGAGCACGGTGGCGACCGAGTCGATGCTGGCCTTCATCCCGCCGAAGTAGGTGCCCAGCGGGAAGGCGCCGCTCGCCAGCGCCTCCAGGAAGACGAGCGGGCCCGCCTCCTTGACCACCGATGGGAATACGGCGGCGTCGCAGCAGGGGAAGAGGTAGCGCAGCTCGGCGTGCGTCAGGTAGCCGGTGAAGATCACGCGGTCGCGCCGCACGTGCCGCCGGCCGGCGTCGAAGTAGGCGTCCAGCTCGCCGCGCTCGCGCAGGCTGTCGAGGAAGCGCGCCACCTTGGTGAGCTCGGTGGAGCCGCCCTCGCCCTCGGGGTCGCCCTCCATCTCGCGGCCGCGCGCGACGATGTCGGCGAAGACGTCGCGGGCGCCGTGCTCCAGTGCCCAGAGCATCGCCTCCAGCGGCTCGCGAAGGGGGCCGTGGCCCACCACCACCAGCCGAATCTGCGGGTTGCGCTCCAGGAGCAGGGGGAGGGCCGCGACCACTTCCTGCACCCCCTTGGCCGAGATCAGGCGTCCGACGTAGAGCAGCGTGGGCTCGCGCTCCCAGTCCACACCGTCCAGCTTCGCCTCCAGCTCCGCGTCGGGGAGCTTGGCGACGTAGCCGCGGCCCGCCGCCAGCGCCTCGTCCAGCGCCGCGCCGGTCAGGTCGTCGCGCAGGGCGGCGAGCATGGCGTCCGTCTGCGCGGGGGTGCGGCCGCGGTCGAGGCCGGCGAGCGACTCGCGGAGCTGCGTGGCCTTGCGGGGACGGTCCGCGCGCGCGACGGGCTCGAACTGGCTGGTGTCCACGCCCAGGTGCAGGTCCACCATCTTCTCGTCCAGACCGGGGACGCGGGTGAAGACGGTCGTCACCCGGCCCCGCATCTCGGAGCCGATCACGAAGATGCGCCCGGCGGCCGTGAACGCCTCCGTCGCCAGGCGCAGGAAGCGCTCGTCGCGCTTGACGGCGTACTCCAGCGCGCTGCCGTGCGGCATGATTGAGAACGGAATCCCTTCCGAGGCCCCCACGCGCTGCGCCACCACCGACATGAGCACCGCGTGGTTGGCGTGCATAGCCGTGATGCCGTTCTCGCGCACGACGCGGGTGAGCGCTCGGACGTTGCGCTCCATGTACGACTCGATCGCCGCGTCGTCCAGGTCCACCATGGGGACGACGTTCGTGAACTCCTCGTACTTGTCCCACACGTACACGGGAAGCGTGTCGCCCAGTACCGGCTTGTGGAGGATGCAGCAGCCCGGGTGGTCGCCGTCTTCTCGCCGGTAAAAGGTCTCGACGCTGCCGTCCGGGTGGTAGTGGCGCGCCTCGGCGATGAAGGGGTAGCGCTCGGGATGATTCTCCTGCGCCATCAGGTGGACCGTCTCCCCCTGGCGGCAGAGCGACTCCACTACGGAGCGCGTCCACAGGTTGCTTCCGGAGCCTTCCAGCAGGTACCCGTGCAGGATGCAGATCATGGCGCTCTCTCGCGGCGTGGTAATGGGCGGGACGTGCGCCCCGGTCGCAAGAGCGCGGCCAGCCGCTGGAGCGCATGTTGCGGTCCGGCCTCGCGAGCCCTCAACCGGAAGCGCCCATGCAGTCCATCGTCCACCTGGCGGGGCCCGATCGTACCGTCGAGCTGTTCGGGGTGCGGCTCATCGGGATGAACGCGGAGACGGGCCGCAAGCTGCTGATGACGCTCGCGGTGCTCGTGCTGGCGTGGGCGCTGGGGCGGGGGTTGAAGGCCCTCATCCGGGCGTCGCAGCGCAGGCGCCGTGACGTGCGTGCCCGGTTCTGGTCCGACCACGCGGTCAGCATCGGCACCACCATCGTCGTCGTCCTCGTCCTGATGTCCATCTGGTTCGACGATCCCAAGGGGCTCGCGATGCCGGCGGGGCTGCTGACGGCGGGGCTGGCGGTGGCGCTGCAGCGGGTGATCACGGCGGTGGCGGGGTACTTCGTGATCCTGAGCGGGCGCATCTTCAACGTGGGCGACCGCGTGGTGATGGGCGGCGTGCGCGGCGACGTGATCGCGCTGGGCTTCACCCGCACCAAGATCATCGAGATGGGGCAGCCGCCCCCGGTGCAGAACGAGGAGCCGGCGGTGTGGGTGGGCGCGCGGCAGTACACGGGGCGCATCGTCACGGTCACGAACGACAAGATCTTCGACGAGCCCGTCTACAACTACACGCGCGAGTTTCCCTTCATCTGGGAGGAGATGCGCATCCCCGTGCGCTACCAGGACGACCGGGCGCGCGCGGAGGCGATCATCCTGGAAGCCGCCCAGCGCCACACGGTGGAGGTCACCGAGCGCGGGAGCGCGGCGCTCGCCCGGCTCCAGCGCCACTACCGCATCGAGGCCGCGGACCCCGAGCCCCGCACGACGCTGCGCCTGACGGACAACTGGCTGGAGATCACGGTGCGCTTCCTGGCGCCCGACCACGGCGTGCGCGCCCTCAAGGACGCCATCGCCCGCGACATCCTGGATGGCTTCGACGCCGCGGGGATGGGGTTGGCGTCCGCGACGTACGAGATCGTGGGAGTGCCCCCACTGCGGGTGGTGGCCCAGCCCTCACCCCCCCGGCCCCCCTCTCCCAAACCGCTGGGAGAGGGGGGAGATGGGGTCGGTTAGCGGGCGCCGGCTACTTCAGGGCGTAGAGGTAGGCGGCGATGTCGCGGGCTTCTTCTTCGGTGACGCCCAGGTTGGGCATGGCCGTCTTTGGGTCGATGGCGGGCGGGTCCTGGATCCACGTCACCATGTGCTCCGGCGTGTTGGTAAGCACGCCGGCGATATACATGCGGCCCACCATGCCGCCGAGCGGTGGGCCCGCGGCGCCGTGCGCCCCCTGGATGCCGGGGATGGTGTGGCAGGCGTTGCAGCCGTAGTGCCGAATCTGCTCACGGCCGGCGTGCGGGTCGCCGCGGGTGAGGGCGGCGCCCGTCTCCATCGCCTTCGTGTCCGGCCCGCCGCCGCACGCGGAGAGCACGAGCGCCGCCGTCAGGAGCATCCAGGGACTCCGCATTCGCCGCCTCCTCTCAGGTGGGCCGCAGCAGGGCGCGGTCCTGCCAACGCGCCGCCTTCCGCTCCGACTCGCGCATCCACGCCGCCACCAGCGCCAGCCCCGCCACCAGGTAGCTGGCGCCGGCGGGAATCCACATGATCAGCCCCGCGAGCTGCTGGTCCTCCAGCGGCGTGAGCCCCCACGCCGCCCCGCCCGCGCCGTATTCTGGATACCAGGGCGCGCGCGCGAACGTCAGCAGCGCCCCCAGCCCGCCGCTGTGCATTGCGGTCGCGAAGAGGTAGAAGACGGCCGCGCCGTACCCCATCCGCCCCTCGCGCCCGTGCACCAGCGCCCACCAGAAGAGGAGCCCCGTGCCTAGGAAGCTCGCGTGCTGCAGCGTGTGCATCCACTCGCTGGTGAGCGTCGCCTGGTACGGGCCAGGGATGTGCCACAGCCAGAGCGCCGCCGCGTGCAGCGCGAACGCCGCGAACGGCGCGGTCACCAAGCGCCACCCCGCGCGCACCCCCTGCCGCCGCGCCGCCGCCCCCGCCACCCGCCGCCACCTCATGGGGAGCGCCCACAGAAACGGCAGCATTGGCCTCCCCAGCACCAGCAGTGGCGCGGCGAGGGCCATCAGCAATTCGTGCTGTACCATGTGCGCGGAAAAGAGCACCCCACCCAGACGGTGCAGCGGCGACACCATCGCGACCGCCAGCGTGACCCACCCCGCCGCGAAGCACCCCGCCTCCCACCTCCGCACGCCGCGCCCCACGCCCGACCGCCGCCAGAGCCGCTCCGTCCCCCGCGAGTAAAGCCACGCGCTCACAAAGAGCGCCACCACCACCCCCGGATCGAACGCCCACGCCGTCCACAGGTCGTGCGGCGCCAGCGGCTTCCCCGTGTGCGCCCACGCCGCCGAAGGCGCGAGGAGCAGGAGGAGGAGCAGGGCGGGCCCCCACCCCCCGGCCCCCTCCCCCGCCTGCGGGGGCGCAGGGCGGGGGAGGGGGAGAACACCGTGCAAGCGACGGGACCCGCCCCCTTTCTCGATAACGTGAGGGCGCAGCCCTCTCCTGTTATCGGGAGAGGGGGCAGCGAGGAACGAGCGGGGGTGAGGGCCCCCCATCAGATCCCCATGCACGGGTTCAAAAACCAGCTCGCCACCCACTGCGCCGCGATCGCCAGTGCGAACAGCGGGCTGGACAGGAGCCCCATGGCGGCCAGGAAGCGGCTGCGCGGAATCGCCCCGGGCTCCTCCCCAGGCCAGACGCCCCCGGAGCGCTTCCACTCCCGCCACGCCACCACGCCCCCCGCCGCCGCGATGGAGAAAGTGACGAGGCTCACCAGGTGCAGGGGAACGACCCCACCGTTCTCGCACTCCAGCCGCACCAGCGAGTACTGGACGTTCAGCCCCAGCATCCACGCCACCGGCCCCGCGAGCACGGCGAACCAGAGCGTCGCGATCGCGCGGCCCCCCCGCACCCGTCCCGCCTCCTCCGTCGTATCCACCATCCTCGCCCCCGTTCTGTTTCCTGCCGTCCCCAGCGCCACACCGCCCCCGCCCCTCGCGCTCCATATTCTCCCCCTCACCCGCCCTGCGCCCCCGCAGGCGAGGGGGCCGGGGGGAGGGGGCCCTCACAGCACCCGCGGCCCCCAGTAGATGATCAGATAGATCGGCACCCACACCAGCGACATGAAGTACTGGTAGAACGCCGCGTCGGCCGCGTCGGGGTAGTGCTTGCGCAGCGCATGCCCCGTGAGGAAAAGCGCCGCCAGCGTCCCCGTCTCAAAGAAATCAACCACGATGAGCGTCGTGTGCAGCACCACCACGCCCCACGCGGCCGATGCGTAGGCGTGCGCGTCCCAGCGCACGTTGAGCGCCAGCAGCTCCCACCAGCGCAGCACGTTCACCACCAGCGTCAGCGCGCACGCGACCAGGAGCCAGCGCCCCACCCCGCGCCGGTCGAAGCGCTTCGCCGCCTTCCCCGCCGCGTGCATGGGCGCCATCACCAGCAGAAGGAGAACCGTGTTGATGGTGGAGATCAGCAGATCCGGGTTGGGGGTGCGCCCCGGCGGCCACCCCATCTCGCCGGTGCGCAGGTAGAAGTACGCGCCCACCATCAGCACCAGCGTAAACCCCTCGATCACCATGAAGCCGATCGTGCCCCACCACAGGAGCGACCGGTGGCCGAAGACGACTTTGGGGAGGCCGGAGACGTCCAGCACGCTGCGCTCGGCGTTCATGCGGGCTCCTCCCCCTCGGTCAGGGGACGCTCGGGCTCATCCTGCGTCGCCATCCACACCAGCAGGGCGGGGAAGAGGAGCGACGGGCCCACCACGTAGGCCCACGTGGTGAAGATGCCGCCGATGAACGTCACCGCCACCGCCAGCGCGCAGAGCAGCGGCGCGATGCTGGGGCCGGGGTGCTCGTAGCGTGCGTCGGGCTCCGCGTCGAGCACGGTGGTCAGGAGGATCTCGCGGCGGCGCGTCCCCATCCCCGTGACGACGGGGCGGTCGGGGGTGCGCTCCCACAGCGCGTACAGCCCCTGCACTACCGGGATGTGGAGGAAGTTGTACGCGGGCGGCGGTGACGCGGTGCCCCACTCCAGCGTGTGCGAGCCCCACGGATCGTCGCCGGCCGGCGCGCCGCGTCGCGCGCTGGTGAAGACGTTCGCCAGAAAGGTGAGGATCCCCGCCGCCATCAGCGCCGCGCCCACGGTGGCCATCAGGTTGAGCGGCGCCCACCCCGCCTCCACCGGATAGGTGTACACGCGGCGCGTCATCCCCATGAACCCCAGGAAGTGCATCGGGAAGAAGGTGACGTTCATCCCTACGAAGAAGAGCCAGAAGTGCACCTTCCCCAGCGTTTCGGAGAGCATCCTCCCCATCACCTTGGGGAACCAGTAGTAGAAGGCCCCGAAGAGCGGGAAGACGAAGGCGCCGATCTGCACGTAGTGCAGGTGCGCCACCACGAAGTAGGTGTCGTGCGCCTGCTGGTCGAAGGGCACCGAGGCCACCATCACCCCCGTGATCCCTCCGCACACGAAGAGGACGATGAAGCCGATCACGAAGAGCAGCGGTGTGGCGAACCGTGGCCGCCCCGCCCACAGCGTCGCGATCCAGCAGAAGATCTGCACGCCGTTGGGGATGGCGATCATCAGCGACGCCGCCGTGAAGAAGCTCTGCCCCAGCTGCGGGAGCCCCGTGGTGAACATGTGGTGCACCCACAGCCCGAACGCCAGGAACCCCGTCGCCACCAGCGAGAGCACCAGCGGCGTGTGCCCGAACATCTTGCGCCGCGCGAACACGGGGATGATCTCGGACACGAACCCCGTGGCGGGGATGAACATGATGTAGACTTCGGGGTGCCCAAAGAACCAGAACAGATGCTGCCAGAGGAGCGGATCGCCCCCTTCCGCCGGGTTGAAGAAGTGCGTGCCGATCAGCCGGTCCATGGCGAGCATCATGCTGGCCAGCGCCACCGAGGGCATGGCGAAGGTGACCACCACCGCCGTCACCAGGACCGACCACACGTACAGCGGCAGCCGGTTGAGCGACATCCCCGGCGCGCGCTGCTTGAGGATGGTGACGATGAGCGTGACCGCCGCCACCAGCGACGCGATCTCGGTGAAGGTCACGGTCTGCGCCCACACGTCGATGCGCTTCCCCGGCGAGTACTGCGGACCGGAGAGCGGGACGTAGTTGAACCACCCCGCGTCCGGCCCCGTGTTGAGGATGAAGCCGGAGTACAGCAGCACCCCGCCGATGAGGTACGTCCAGTAGCCGAACGCGTTGAGGCGGGGGAAGGCTACGTTGCGGGTCCCCACCATCAGCGGCACGAAGTAGAGCGCGACCGCGAGCTGCACCGGCACCCCGAACAGGAACATCATCGTGGTGCCGTGCATGGTGAAGAGCTGGTTGTACTGGTCTGGCGAGAGCAGCCCGTTCTCCGGCCGGGCGAGCTGGATGCGCATGACCATCGCCTCCAGCCCGCCGAGCAGGAAGAAGATGAAGGCTGTGGCGATGTAGCGCTTCGCCACGGACTTGTGGTCCACGGCGACGAGCCACCCCCAGAAGCCGGGCTTGGGTCGCCAGCTCCGCTCCATCTCCGCCCGCCCGCCGGCGTCGAGGAGGCTGGCCGTGGCGTGGGCTTCGGTGTGGGCCAAGGAAGGTCTCCGCGCGAAGAAAGTGCGTTAGTGCGTTAGTGCGTTGGTGCGTTGGTGCGTTGGTGCGTTGGTGCGTTAGTGCGTTCGTAGGGGCGCGATTCATCGCGCCCGTGCCCGGCCCCGCTCCACCGCCCGTTGACGCACACCAAACCCCGTAGGGGCAGACCCGCGTGTCTGCCCGTCGCCGGCGATACCCCGATCCCCCCGGCCCAGGAGCGCATGAATTCGCCGCTGGCCCCCCACGAAGTCCGCCTCCGCGGACTCGCGCGGAGAGGCGGGCACCCCCCTTTTGTCATCCTGAGCGAAGCGCCTCACCGTCCTCGCCCCGGCTCCACCCCTTTGGCGCGGAGCGAAGGATCTACTGCGCGTGCTTGGAGACCGGCCCGTGACGCCTGTCCTCCCGCCTCGCCGGCTAGATCCTTCAGTCGCCGCCGAAAGTCCGGCCTGCGCCGCCGACCCCCGTCAGGCGGCTCCCTCAGGATGACATCGATTCCCCATTCCCCATTCCCCATTCCCCATTCCCCATTCCCCACACCCCTACTTCAGGCTCTCCAGATAATCCAGCAGCGCCTGCAGCTCATCGCTCGCGAGCTGGTTGGGCGGCATGCGGGTGCCGGGCTTGATGCTCTGCGGGTCCAGCACCCACCCGCCCAGATGGCCGCGCGTGTTGGGAATGGCGCCCGAGGCCAGCGTGCGGCGGCTCGCCAGGTGCGTCAGGTCCGGGCCGATGCGGCTGTTGGCCGGCGTGCCCCGGATGGTGTGGCACATCGCGCACTGCTTCGACAGGAACACCTGCTGCCCCTTCTGCTGCATCGAGTCGGCGGGAGGGGTCGAGCTCCGCAGCTGCGCCTCGTACCACGCGGCGAAACGGTCCGGCGGCTCCGCGATCACCAGGAAGTTCATCTTGGCGTGCTGAAGGCCGCAGAACTCCGCGCACCGCCCGCTGAAGACGCCCGGCTCGTCCGCGCGGAAGTAAGTGGTGCCGCCGTACCCGGGGATCAGGTCGATCTTGCCGTGGAGGTTCGGCGCCCAGAACGAGTGGATCACGTCGCGCGACTGCACCTCCAGCCGCACCTTGCGTCCGACGGGGATGTGGATCTCGTTGGCCGTCGACACACGGCGGCTGTACAGCGGGTCCTGGTACTCCACCGACCACCACCACTGGTGCCCGGTGACGCGGATCGTCATCGCACTGGAATCGGCGAAGGCCGCCAGCGCCCGCCCCGTGTAGAAGTTGTAGACCAGCAGCACCAGCAGGATGGTCACCGTGGCCGCCACCGACCCGCCCACCCACCGCGCCATCCGCCGCTCCGCCTCCGGCCCGGCGGCGCTCTCCGCCCGCCGCCTGCCGCGCCATAGCGCGTAGAAGAGGAAGCCCACCACCGCCACGAAAACGGCCGTGCCCAGCCAGGTGAGGAACCAGATCAGGTCGCTGATCCGCTCCGCCTGCGGGCCCACGGGGTGCGTGGCCGAGAACTGGCGCTCGCACCCCGCCAGGAGCACGGCCGCCGCGCACGCGTGGGGACGAAGGCGCGTGCTCACGGGAGCTGGCGCTGGGGTGCGGCGTCGGTCACGGGGCGGACCTCCTGCATGTGGTCCGCGCGGGCCGGCCAGGTGTCCGGCGGGGTGAGGCCGCTCAGCGTGCGCACGTACGACACGAGCTGCCAGATCTGCCCCTGGTCGATGCGCCCGCGGAAGGAGGGCATCCCGTTGGGCCGACCCTCCACGATGGTGGCGAAGACGTTCTCCGGATCGCTCCCGTAGATCCACTCGTCGTCGTTCAGCGGCGGCCCCATCCCCCCGCCGCCGCCCGCGGAGTGGCACCCGGCGCAGTTGTACTGCTCGTAGAAGGTCTGCCCCTGACCGACCGCGAACCGGTTCTCCTGGTACGCACCCATCGACGGGTCCGGCGTCTTGGGACCGGCCTGCAGCTCCGTCGTCTGCACCGCGGGAAAGGGCGATGCACCCGGCGGCGTGTCGCGCGACGGACGCTCCTCGCGCTCGCACGCCGCGAGCACCCCCGCCAGGCAGACCAGAACCAGCGCCATCGATCGCATCGTTCTCCCTCCGGTCATGGACGGCCTGCCCGCGGCACTCCGTACTCGTCCAGGATGGCGTTCACCTCCGCGCGCCGGCGGACGAGGATCGCCTCCACCTCTTCCTTGAGCTTCACGTCCTCGCGCCGCACTCCCATCGAGATGTCGAAGACGAAGGGGAGGAAGGGCAGGTCGACCTGCGGCGAGACGGGGACGACCTCCATCGGCACCCCCGCCCGCGGCGCGAAGTAGCCGGCCAGCGGCCCCCACACCACCGCCACGTCGATCTCCTTGCGCGCCAGCGCCGTCAGGATGTCGGCCGGCGGGTTGGGCTTGGAGTAGTCGCCGTACAGCGTGTAACCCCGCACGTTGCGGATGATGCCGCGCGTGCCGAGCGCGTGGGCGGGCGGCGTGTTGGCGTAGTCGTCGCCCACCAGGTGCACGCCGATCTTGACCCGCTTCAGCACGGGGTCATCGAACGAGCGCACCCTGAACCCCGCATCCTTGCGGTACACGAAGACGTAGGTGGAGCGGTAGTACGGCCTCGTGGGGAGGGCGAGCTCGAAGGAGCTGGGCACCCCCATCACCAGGTCGCACTCCCCGGCGCGCAGGGTGTTGCGGATGAAGCCGCGCCGCTGCGCCCACCAGGTGTACTTCACCCGCGCCCCCATTTCCCGCGCCACCATCTCCGCCAGCCGGTTCTCGAACCCCTCCCCCCTTTCGTTGGAGAAGGGGAGGTTGTTCGGGTCGGCGCACACCCGCAGCTCGCGGGCGGGCTTCGCCTGCGTCTCGGCGCAGGCGGCGAGGAGCGCTATCATGAAGAGAAATAGGCGCCGCGGGGGGCCCTCACCCCCGCTCGTTCCTCGCTGCCCCCTCTCCCGATAACAGGAGAGGGCTCCGCCCTCCTGTTCTCGAGAGAGGGGGCGGTTTTTACGGGCAGGTGCGGATTGGGCACGCTGTTCTCCCCCTCTCCCGATAACGAGAGGGGCACCCTCTCCTGTTATCGGGAGAGGGGGTCGGGGGGTGAGGGCCCCGTCAGGGGAGCGCGAACACATACAGCGTCCCTCCCTTTTCCGTGTGCCGCGGCAGGTCCCTCATCGCGCCGACGAATCCGAGCGCCGCGCTCGCGTCCTCGGTGGAGAGGTCGCCGGAGACCACCGCGCCGGGCCACCCGCCCACGCCGTCAAAGATCGCCACGTACTGCTTGCCGTCAGGGCCGCGAAAGGTGACGGGCTGGCCGATGATGCCCGAGCCGGTGCGGAACTGCCAGAGGATCTTTCCCGTGGTGGCGTCGACGGCCCTGAACCAGCGGTCCATGGTGCCGTAGAACACGACATCGCCGGCCGTGGCCAGGGCGCCGCTCCACACGGGGAAGCGCTCGCGGATCTTCCACGCGGCGCGCCTGCGCACCGGGTCCCAGGCGGTGAACTCGCCGCGGTGGCCGCCGGGGCCGGCGTACATGGTGACGTTGGCGCCCACGTACGGAGTGCCGGCGATGTAGTTGGCCTCCAGCGCCTCGTAGTCCATGCACAGGTTGTTGTGCGGGATGTAGAGGAGGCCCGTGCGCGGCGAGAAGGACATCGGCTGCCAGTCCTTGGCGCCCGGCGCGCTGGGGCAGATCCCGCGCACCACCGTCCCCAGCCGCGGCGTGGCGGTGGGGTTGGGCTGGAAGGCGCCCGTCTTCAGGTCCACGCCCTTGGAGGAGGTGATGTGGACGAAGGGGTCGGCGGAGAGCACCTCTCCGGTGGCGCGGTCCAGCACGTACATGTAGCCGTTCCGCTCCGCGCGCACGATGACTTTGCGCACCCGGCCGCCGATGGGCAGGTCGAGCAGGACGTTCTCGTTGACGCCGTCGTAGTCGTGGACGTCGTGCGGGCTCCACTGGTAGAACCAGCGCGCCTCTCCCGTGTCCGGGTCGCGGGCGAATATCCCGGCCGTCCACTTGTTGTCGCCCGGACGCTGCTCGGGGTTCCAGGGGCCAGGATTGCCCGTGCCGTAGAAGATCAGGTCCAGCTCGGGATCGTAGGAGATCCACCCCCACACGGTGCCGCCCCCCGTCTCCCACGCGCCCGGCGGCCAGCTCGTGACGCCGAGGTCCTTGCCGCGGTCCTGCGCGTAGTGCGGCTTGAAGCTGGGGCCGATCAGCACGTCGGCGTCGGGGCCGGTGCTGTAGGCGCGCCAGGCGGTGCGGCCGGTGGCGGCGTCGAGGGCGGTGAGCCAGCCGCGCACCCCCATCTCGCCGCCGCTGTTCCCCACCAGCACCTTTCCCTTCACCACCAGCGGCGCCATGGTCATGGTTTCGCCGCGGTTGATGTCGCCGATGCGGACGCGCCACGCCTCGGCCCCCGTGGCGGCATCGACGGCGACCACCTGGTTGTCGAGCGTGTTGAAGAAGATGCGCCCGTCCGCGTACGCGGCGCCGCGGTTCACCTTGTCGCAGCAGGCCACCCCCTGCGCGGCGATCTGCACCGGTGGCTTGTAGTGCCACTTCACCGGCGCGCCCGGCTTCGTCAGGTCCAGCGCGAAAAGCTCGTTCGGAAAGGGACTCACCCAGTACAGCGTGCTCCCCACCACCAGCGGCGCCCCCTCGTGCCCGAAGAAGTTGCCGTCGGAGAAGGTCCACGCCAGCCGCAGCCCCTTCACGTTGCCGCGGTTGATCTCGCCCAGCCCGCTGAACCTCGTGCTGGCGTAGTCCCGCGCCGGCATCACCCACTGCCCGTCCTCCGCCACGGGTGCGTTGCGCGCCGTAGCGGCGAACATCGTCCGCAGCGCGGGCCATTGCCCCGGCTTCTCCTTGGCGCCGTACTCGCCAGACATGTCGTGCTCGATGCACCCCGCCGCCAGGACGAGCAAAAGGGTGCGTAAGTGCGTGAGTGCGTAAGTGCGTGAGGAAACCCCCGCGCACCAGCGCACTAACGCACTAACGCACTCACGCACTTTCTTCATGGCAGCGCGAACACGTAAAGGGTCCCGCCCCGCGTGGTGGCGCCGGGAAGGTCGCGCATGGCGCCCGCGAAGCCGAGCGCCACGGTGGTGTCTTCGGGGTTCGCCATCCCCGCCACGATGGCGCCCGGCCAGCCGCCCACGCCGGAGAGGATGGCGACGTACTGCTTGCCGTCCGGCGCGCGGTAGGTGATGGGCTGGCCGATGATCCCCGACTCCGTCTTGAACTGCCACAGGAGGCGCCCGTTGCGCGCGTCCACCGCCTTGAACCACCCCTCCATCGTGCCGTAGAACACCACGTCGCCCGCGGTCGCCAGGGCGCCGCTCCACACGGGGAAGCGCTCGCGGATCTTCCACATGGCGCGCCTCCGCACCGGGTCCCACGCCGTGAACTCGCCGCGGTGGCCGCCGGGGCCCGCCTTCATCACCACGCTCATCCCCACGTACGGCGTGCCGGCGATGTAGTTGGCCTCCACCGACTCCACGTCCATGCACAGGTTGTTGTGCGGGATGTAGAGGAAGCCGGTGCGCGGCGAGAAGGCGGTGGGCTGCCAGTCCTTGGCGCCCGGCGCGCTGGGGCAGATGTCGCGCACCGGCCTGGCCATGTGCGGATACTTCGTCATGTCCGGTATGTACGTCCCCGTCTTCAGGTCCACCCCTTTCGACGAGGTGATGTGGACGAAGGGATCCGCGGAGAGCACCTGCCCCGTGGCGCGGTCCAGCACGTACATGTAGCCGTTCCGCTCCGCGCGCACGATCACCTTGCGCGTGCGGCCGCCGATGGGCAAGTCGAGGAGGACGTTCTCGTTGACGCCGTCGTAGTCGTGCACGTCGTGCGGGCTCCACTGGTAGAACCAGCGCGCCTCGCCCGTGTCCGGGTCGCGGGCAAAGATCCCCGCCGTCCACTTGTTGTCGCCGGGGCGCTGCTCGGGGTTCCAGGGGCCAGGGTTGCCGGTGCCGTAGTAGATGAGGTCCAGCTCGGGATCGTACGAGATCCACCCCCACACCGTCCCGCCGCCCACGCGCCAGGTGGTGGAGGGCCAGCTGCTCACGCCCAGGTCCTTGCCGCGATCCTGGGCATAGAACGGCTTGAAGCCGGGGCCGATCAGCACCTCGCTGTCCGGCCCCGTACTGTACGCCCGCCACGCAACCTTGCCGCTCTCCGCATCGAGCGCGGTGAGCCAGCCGCGCACGCCCATCTCGCCGCCGCTGTTCCCGACGAGCACTTTGTCCTTGACGACCAGCGGCGCCATGGTCATGGTCTCGCCGCGGTTGATGTCGCCCAACCGCGTGCGCCAAACCTCCTCGCCCGTCGCAGCGTCCACCGCGACGGTCTGGTTGTCGAGCGTGTTGAAGAAGACCTTGCCGGCCGAGTACGCGGCGCCGCGGTTCACCACGTCGCAGCACGCCACGCCGGCCGCGGCGCGCAGCAGCGGGGGCGAGTACGTCCACTTCAGCGCGCCGCCCCGCGCCAGGTCCAGCGCGAAGAGCTGGTTGGGAAAGGGAGTGATGATGTACATCGTGCTCCCCACCACCAGCGGCGCCGCCTCGTGCCCGCGCCGGATCCCCGTCGAGAACGTCCACGCCGGCTGCAGCCGGGCGACGTTGGCCGCGGTGATCTGCGCGAGGCCGCTGAAGCGCGTGCTCTGGTAGTCCTTGGCCGGGATCGTCCACTGCCCGTCCTCGGCGTAGGCGGCCGGGGCGATCCCCAGCGCGCGCCGCGCGGCCAGCGCCGTGGAGACCGGCGCCTCCGCGGACTCGCCGCGCGAGCAGCCGAGCGCCGCCACGAGGAGGACGGACGCGCGGAGTGGCCGGAGTGGCCAGGGGCGGCCCGCCGGGAACCTTCGCTTCAACACGCCTCCCACAGAGTGAGCCGCATGGAGCGTCCGGCCTGAAAGGATGCTGCAAGCCCGGGAGCCGGGCCGTGAAGTCGATGCGAACACTGGACAAAAGCCGCGGAACGGATGCTCGCGGCACCCTGTCCATTTTTCGCAGCATTCATGCCGTCAAGTGGCCTTTCTCTTGCGAGTCCGGCACCCGCAAACGCCAGTGTTTCACTGGGGTTCTACGCATGTTTCCGCCCATCCTCCGGATGTCGATGCAGGGAGAGGAGATAGGCCGGAGGGAGTTCTTGCGCCGTGCATCGCACGGGTGCGCGGCTCTGGTCGCGGGCGGCGCCGTTCCGCGCCTTTCTGCCGAGCCGCTGCGCATCGGGCTCGTAGCAGCGGGCGCCTCCGTCACCCGCGGTGTTACGCTGGGCGTGGAGGAAGCCGCGCGCACGGGGACGCTCTTCGGCCGCTCCATCGAGCTCGTCACCGGGACGGCGGAGAGCCTGGCGGGGCGGCGCGGGCTGGCGGCGCTGGTGGGCGGCTCGGGCGAGGCCCCGGCGCGGGCAGCGAGCGCGGTGGCGGAGCGCGCGGGCGTCCTCTTCCTCAACGCGGGCACCCCTGCGGACGCGCTGCGCGGGTGCGGGCGGAACACCTTTCACGTGGAGGCGAGCGCCGCCATGTACGCCGCGGCGGGGGCGCGCGCCGTGCTGTGGCACCCGTCACTGGAGCGCTTCGGGGCCGCGCAGCTCAACGACCGCTTCCGCGCCCGCTTCGGCGGCGCCATGGACGGGCCGGCGTGGGCGGGGTGGATGGCGGTCAAGGTGCTCTGGGAGGCCTCGTTGCGCGCGCGCTCCACGCAGCCGGCGGCGTTGCGCGCGTACCTGGCGCGCGGCGACACCCGCTTCGACGGACACAAGGGATGGCCGCTCTCCTTTCGCGCGTGGGACCGCCAGCTCCGCCAGCCGCTCTACCGCCTGGACGCGGCGGGGAAGGTGGCGGGCGAGGTCCCAGCCCGCGGCGCGGCGGGCGGGGCGTCGTCGGGCGAGCTGCTGGACCGCTTGGGCGCAGGTCCTTCCGCATCCACCTGCCGGGGAGGAACGCGATGAAGAAGACGGCATGGGCGGCGGCGCTCCTCATCCTGGCCGCGTGCGGCGACGAGGACCGTGCCCAGACGGAGTACACGCCCAGCAACGACAGGACCTCCACCTCGGCGGACGACAGCACCCTCGTCCCCACCCGCGTGGTCGCCATCCCGGACACGGCGGAGAAGGCGCCCCCCGTCCAGGTCACCCTCCCGCTCGCCCTGGCGCGGCTGGGGCGCGGGCTGGTGCAGGGGAACGGCGAGGTGGCGGCGGTGGGGAAGTCCACCTCCATCTCCGTGGCGCTGGCTCGGGGCGCGCCGGGCGCCACCTACGAGGGCGCCGTCCGCCAGGGCGACTGCGCAAAGATGGGGAGCCACATCGCCTCGCTTTTCCCCGTGAGCGCGGACTCGCTGGGGAACGGGCGCGCCTCCAGCGACGTCCCCGTCCCCATCGACAGCCTCACGAAGGGGCGCCACGTGGTGGTGTACGGGCGCGGCGGGCGGCCGGAGGTGTGCGGCCCCGTATCACCGCGCTCCGCCGCCCTTCCCGCGCCCCTCCCCAAGCGCGAGAACACGGCCCCGTCCCCGCGCCGCGCCCCGCCGCCGGATTCCGCGCGGTGAGCAGACTTGCTACGGGCTCACGCGGAGACGCGGAGACGCAGAGAGAACTTCGCGTGCTCTCCTCTGCGCCTCCGCGTCTCCGCGTGAGCACATTACGATCTTGATGAAACGCTACGCCCTGCTCGCGGCGCTCCTCGCGTTCCCCGCGTCAGCCCAGCGCCCGATGCTGTTCGTCAGCAATGAGGGCTCGCGCAGCGTCACGATGGTGGATGCCGTGACGAAACGCGTGCTGGCGACGATCCCGGTGGGCGAACGTCCGCGCGGCATCCAGAGCTCGCCAGACGGGCGGCGCGTGTACGTGGCGCTCAGCGACGACCGCCCCAACGCGCAGAGCGGGCGCGACGCCATCGCCGTCATCGATGTCGCCACGCGGCGGGTGGTCGCGCGGTACGCGGGCGGCACGGACCCCGAGCAGTTCGCGGTGAGCCCCGACGGATCGCGGCTCTACGTATCCAACGAGGACGCCGGCACCGCCAGCGCCACCAACCTGCGCACCGGCCGCACCATCGCCACGCTAGTCGTTGGCATAGAGCCGGAGGGGGTGGGGATGAGCCCAGACGGGCGCTGGGTGTACGTGACCGCCGAGACGAGCAACACGGTCTCCGTCATCGACACGCGCGGCAACCGGGTCGCCGCATCGTTCCTGGTGGACGTGCGCCCCCGCGCCGTCGCCTTCTCGCGCGACGGGCGGCGCGCGTACGTCACCAACGAGATCAGCGGCACCCTCTCCATCATCGACATCGCCCGCCACGAGGTGATCGGGAGCGTCGAGATGGAGCGCGGCGAGGGGAAGCCGGTGGGCGTGGTGGTGTCGGCCGATGGATCGCGCGTGTACGTGGCCAACGGCGGCGCCAGCACGGTTTCGGTGGTCGATCCGCGGGCGCGGCGGGTGGTGGCGCGCATCCGCGTGGGGCGGCGGCCGTGGGGGATCGCCCTGAGCGCGGACGGACGCTGGCTCTACACCGCCAACGGCCTCTCCAACGACGTGTCGGTGGTGGACACCCGCACCCTGCACGTGGTGGGGAGCATCCGCGTGGGGCAGCGTCCGTGGGGCATTGCCGTCACGCGCTGAAAAAGGACGGAGGGGTACGATGCAGACACGCGAAGCCGGGGCCGAGCTCGACTCCCCGCTCCAGTCCGTAGCGGAAGCGGCATGGACGCCGCTGGTGACGGCGCTCCTCGTGCTGCTGCCCGGGCTCGTGGGGCTGGCGATCGGCCGACCGACGCTCTTCCCCAGCCTCGGGCCGACGGCGCTCCTCCAGGCCCGCACGCCGGACCATCCATCCACGCGCTTCTACAACGTGGTGGTGGCGCACCTGATCGGCCTCGGCTCCGCGTTCCTGATGGTGACGATCTTCGGAATCGCGCACGCCCGGTCCGCCTTCGAGGTGGGGGAGCTCTCGTGGAGCCGCGTGTTGGCGGCGTCGCTGGCGGTGGGGCTTTCGGCGCTGGTGGACACGCTCCTCCGCGCGCCGCATCCGCCCTCCGCCGCCACTACCCTGCTGGCGTCGCTCGGCGCGTTCCACCCGTCCGTCCGCGACACTGTCACGTTCGTGATCGGGGTGCTGATCGTGGCCGTCGCCGGCGAGCTGTGCCGCCACCTTCGCCTGCGCGGGGTGGACTCGCCGCGCGCGCGGGACGGCGTCCGGTCATAGCCCGGCCTTGTAGCGGGCGCCGCGGCGACGTAAGCTGTGCCCCGGCGAAGCATCCGCGTTCCCATTCTCTCGCAGAACCATCATGGATCCCAAGATCTTGGAGTCGGCGCGCTCCTGTTTTCCCCCCGCCTCCGGCGCGCTGACGCTCGGCGCGGTGGTGCACGACGGCGCCTGCCACCCGGAGCCGCTCGTGGGGCTTCCGCTCTCGATGATCAACCGCCACGGTCTCATCGCTGGCGCCACGGGCACGGGAAAGACGAAGACGCTGCAGCTCATCGCCGAGCAGCTCTCCGCGGCCGGCGTGCCCGTCTTCCTGTCCGACGTGAAGGGCGACCTCTCCGGGATCGGCGCCCCGGGCGAGGCCAGCGACCGCGTCAACACGCGCGCCGCGGACACGGGCTACACGTGGAAGCCGCTCGCCGCCCCCGTCGAGTTCCTGAGCCTCACGGGGAAGTTCGGCGCGCAGGTGCGTGCGACGGTCTCGTCGTTCGGGCCGGTGCTCCTGGCCAAGGTGCTGGGGCTGAACGCCACGCAGACGAGCGTGCTGAGCCTCGTCTTCAAGTACTGCGACGACAAGGGCCTGCTGCTCCTCGACTTCTCCGACCTGCGCGCAGTCCTGCAGCACCTCACCGGCGACGGCGCGGACGAGCTGGCGCAGTACGGCGGGATGTCCAAGGCCACGGTCGGGGTGCTGCTGCGCGAGATGATCGAGCTGGAGCAGCAGGGCGCGGAGGACTTCTTCGGCGAGCCGGAGTTCGACCTGGACGACCTGATGGAGGTGGAGGCGGACGGGCGCGGCCGCGTGAGCGTGCTGGAGCTGCAGGACGTGCAGGACCGCCCCGCACTCTTCAGCACCTTCATGCTCTGGATGCTCGCCCGCCTCTACAACCAGCTTCCCGAAGTGGGCGACGTGGACCGGCCGAAGCTCGTCTTCTTTTTGGACGAAGCGCACCTCCTCTTCGACAACGCCAGCGAGGCGCTGCTGAACCAGGTGGAGCAGGTGGTGCGCCTGATCCGCTCCAAGGGCGTGGGCGTCTTCTTCATCACCCAGAACCCGCGCGACGTGCCGGCCGAGGTGCTGGGCCAGCTCGGCCACCGTGTCCAGCACGCCCTGCGCGCCTTCACCCCGGACGACGAGAAGGCGCTGCGCTCCGCCGCGCGCACCTTTCCCAAGACCACCTTCTACGACATCGAGGAGACGCTCACGACGCTCGGCATCGGCGAAGCGCTCGTGACCACTCTGTCCACTAACGGCGTCCCCACGCAGCCGTTCGCCACGCGCATGGTGCCTCCGGCTTCGCGCATGGGCCCGCTCACCGCCACGGAGCTGGAGGACGTCAACGAGCGTTCCGAGCAGGTGCGCCGCTACGCCACCGACATCGACCGCGAGAGCGCCCGCGAGATGCTCGCCGACCGCGCCGCGCCGGTTCGCGAAAAGGAGAATGAGGAGGAGCCGGACGACGCCCCCGAGAAGCCGCGCGCGCGCCGCGAAAAGGAGGCGCCGAGCGCCCTGGACAAGATCCTCAAGTCGCCGCTCACGCGCACGGTAGCCGGGGCGATCACGCGCGGCATCATGGGCGCGCTCCTCGGCGGAAGCTCGCGCAGCCGCAGCCGACGGCGCCGGTAGGCCTCACGCAGAGGCGCAGAGACGCAGGAAGAGAACAAACGGGAAAAAACATCTCACCCTCTGTTCTTTCTTTTTCCTCTCCTGCGTCTCTGCGCCTCTGCGTGAGATTGCTGTTAAGCGGTGCCCGCCTTGCCGCCGACATGGGCCCAGAGCGCCCGCTCCAACAGAACCGGTGTCCACTCGCCGCCCAGCTCCAGGGCGGATGAACGGAGCGCGTCCGCGTACCTGGCGTAGTAGCCCAGCGTCCACGCGACGGGGCCGAGGCCGGGAAGCTGCGCCGCCACCAGCTCGTCGAAGAAGGGATAGATCTCCGGTGCCGCCGCGGACGCCGCCGCCGATGCGGTCGCCGGTCCGACGCCCTTGAGCTTCGACAGCTCGGACACGGGCGCGGTGGGGTGCGGGATGCGGGCGAGCGCGGCGGTGCTAGTCTCCACCACGGCCGCGGGGTCGTTGCCGCGCACCAGCACCAGGTTCGGCGCGCGCCACACGCCGCGCGCCATCTTCCACTCCGTCAGCCGCACCAGCTCGGCGTGCGTGACGTGCGCCGGGCTGCGCGCGGCGATCAGCCCCGGCAGCTCCTCGCGATACCAGCGGTCCAGCTCGGGAAGGCGCGCGACTCCCTGCCGCTCGACCACGGCGGTGTAGTCGTCGAGCGCGCGGCGCAGCGTCTTCGGGTCCGGTATCGGCACGTCGGAGGGGGGCAGAAGGGGAGTGATGGTCGGCGCTGAAGCTGCCCTGCTTTCTCCTCGAGTGCAAGCATCCACGGCACCGCGACGCCACATCAGTGTACTCACCGCACCGCCACGATCGAAGGCGGACCAGAGCCACGCACCTTCACGCGCCTCGAAGCCGGCCCGCCGGAGTCGAGGCGCGTTCCCAAGTGAGACGAACACGATGTCGAACGACGCGCGCCCCGTCGCGGAGCGCATCCGCGCCGCGGCGGAGCTGCTGGAAGAGGTGGTCGCCGACCGCGCCCTGCTTGCGGAAGTGAGCGAGGAGGAGCGCAACCGCTTCCTCCGCGCCACCGGCCTCATCGCCCGTCCCGACGCCAACGACCGGCGCCGCCTGCAGAAGGCCACGCGCCGCGAGCGCCGCGCCGAGCGTGCTCAGCGCGCCGAAGAGGTGCTGTCGCA
The DNA here is from genome assembly GCA_036387335.1 of Longimicrobium sp. NCBI lineage: Bacteria > Pseudomonadati > Gemmatimonadota > Longimicrobiia > Longimicrobiales > Longimicrobiaceae > Longimicrobium > Longimicrobium sp. Next base: position 5,764 of record DASVTZ010000153.1, on the reverse strand, counting down.
GCGCGGCATCCGCAAGCTGCGCCAGGAGCCGGTCTTCGTGACGCCGATGTTCGCGCCGGCGGGCTTCGACCAGCCGTACCTGCTCACTGAGAAGTCGCAGGTGCCCACGCCTGACGTGCACAACTGCTACATCTGCAAGCGCGACTACACGGAGCTGCACCACTTCTACGACCAGCTCTGCCCGCCCTGCGCCGAGCTGAACTTCGCCAAGCGCGGCGAGACGGCCGACCTTACCGGCCGCGTGGCGCTGCTCACCGGCGGGCGCGTCAAGATCGGCTATCAGGCGGGGATCAAGCTGCTGCGCGCGGGCGCGCACCTGATCGTCACCACCCGCTTCCCGCGCGACTCGGCCGCACGCTACGCGCAGGAGCCCGACTTCGCGGAATGGGGGCACCGGCTGGAGATCTTCGGCCTCGACCTGCGCCACACGCCCAGCGTCGAAGCGTTCTGCCGCGAGCTCCTGGCGACCCACGAGCGGCTGGACTTCATCGTCAACAACGCCTGCCAGACGGTGCGCCGCCCGCCCGAGTTCTACCGGCACATGATGGAGGGCGAGACCGCGCGCCTGGACCAGGTGCCCGAGCACGTGCGGCGCCTCCTGGGCTCGTACGACGCCCCCGCGCTCGCCGCCGCCGCCCTCGTCCCCGCGCGCACCGACGACGCGGTGGCCGGCCTGGCGCGCGCCGCGGAGCTGTCGCAGCTCCCGCTCCTGCCGGAGGAGTTCTCGGTGGACCAGGCGCTCTTCCCGGCCGGCCGCCTCGACCAGGACCTTCAGCAGATCGACCTCCGCGACCGGAACTCGTGGCGGATGATGATGGACGAGGTCCCCGCCGTGGAGCTCCTGGAGGTGCAGCTCGTGAACGCGGTGGCGCCCTTCATCCTCAACGCCCGCCTCAAGGCGCTGATGACGCGCACGCCGGAGCGCGACAAGCACATCGTCAACGTGTCGGCGATGGAGGGGCAGTTCTACCGCCGCTTCAAGACGGCGCGGCACCCGCACACCAACATGGCGAAGGCGGCGCTCAACATGATGACGCGCACCTCCGCCGTGGACTACTACGCGAGCGGCATCCACATGAACAGCGTGGACACCGGCTGGGTGACCGACGAGGACCCGGCGGAGCTCGCCGCGCGCAAGACCGCCGAGCACGGCTTCCACCCCCCGCTCGACATCGTGGACGGCGCCGCGCGCATCGTGGACCCCATCATCAGCGGCATCAACACCGGCCACCACGTCTGGGGCGCCTTCCTCAAGGACTACAAGCCGACGGATTGGTAGGGGTTACGGGCAGATCAGGGCTCCTCGTCCGCCATTAGGGCGCGGAAGCCCGCCTGCTGAAAGTGCCGGTCCTCCGTAGCGGCGTCGTGTAGGCCCCGGTCCCGCATCACCACGAAGGAGATGCAGTCGGTGAGCCCCCACTCCTTATCCGAGCGACGCTCAAACAGATCCAGAGCCCGCGTCAGGAGCGTGGTGTCCACTGCAACCACGCTCATGTTTGGCTCGCCGTAGCAGCCGCGGATGAATTCTGCAGCGTGCCGTCGCAAGCCAGGGGTTCTGCTCAGGGCGTTCCCCACTTCGGCAAGCACGGCCTCAGTGATGACGACTTCCGGCGACTGCTTGACCCGCTCGGCGAGCGACACAGCCCGCGGATGATGTGAATCCCGTGGGTTGAGGAGAGCCTGGACATAGGAGGTGTCCAGGAAGAGTCGCGCGGCGGGTGAGCGGAAGATCACTTCACGGACGACCGCTTCGGCGTCCCGTACAGATAGTGGTCGTGCTCACTTGACCAATCGGCCGGCATCTCAACCGTTCCGGCGGTCCGCTCCAGAAAGTCCCACAGCCCGCCGCCCTTGGGGAGGTCCGCATCGGCCTCCTCAGGCTGCTCGCCGTTACCCTCCAGCAGCATGTCTTGGAGCGTGCCCACGATCTGCTCCAGGGTCGTGTCCGCCGGAAGCTCCTCGATCGTTCGAATCGCAAGCTCTTTCGTAGTCATTCCCTCCTCCTCTGAGTGGCTCGCCCGTTCTAACCCGCCGGCCGATTCTGGTCGGCTGCAACTAGAATACCCCGGATCCTGCGTTCAGGACCAGACAGACTCCGATCAGTGTACTGTTAGTCCGAGCTGAGCTCGGCCCCGATGACCTACGAGGTGCTGTTCATGGGAGACACCACTTTCGATCTGGCCTACGCGTCACCCGAGCTCCGCGAGCTAGTGGAGGCGGCTGCGCGCACCGGCGCGGTCGTCCTCACCCGCGGCGGAGAAGCGGTTGCGAAGATCATCCCACTCCACCGGACCCGCGCCGCGCGCAAGCCCGGTAGCGCGCGTGGGATCATCCACATGGCCGAGGATTTCGACGCCACACCCGAGGACTTCAACGACTAGCGGCAGCCACGCGATAGTGATTGCCGCTTCGTCTTTTCACGCGCTCCCTCGCTCCGCGCTGGTACACCGACAGGCACACCAGCTCGCCCGCCCGGGTCGCGCACCTCCCACCATCGGCTATTCGTCTGCTTGATGATAGCGTACGCGGGTTGCTCCTTCGGCGCGGGTGCACCGGCACCTGTTCGTCCGTCATACCAGACCTCCAACTCTCTTGACCCCGGACGCGCGGCAGGGCTACTCTTGAGGAGCGCGCGGCCTTCGGGTTCGCTCGTTTAGGAGGCTGGCCGTATCTTCTTGGCGGGAGAGCGACCAGCCTCCTTTCTTCTGCCGTGCGTATGCGATAAGTGGCCGGCGGTGGTACGGAGGCAGATCCGCAACAAAAAGCCGCTTAGAGTTCTCATCCAGCGGGTGCTTGATGAGACTCTCTTTTCCATGCGGCAGATTTCGGAAGAGAGGCGGCGGTGAGCTATGACGCGATCCCCTCTTGGGGGACGGACCGACGCACACCGGGGCCTGACAGCGTGCAGCAGTTGATTGCCGCATGGAGCAACGCGCGATGCGATTGCATAATTAGCGTCGGAACCCAGCCACGCTACAGACGCAATTTGAGGGAGTTCACGGGTGAACGGCTTACCCATGTTGTTGTGCCTCTTGTCTGTGTCGAGTTGGGTAATCGAACGCGCGCCGAATGAATCTTCCCTTCGGCTACATCCTTAGCATCGGAACGGATCACATGCAGGTGCACATTGCCCGGCGGGTCGACAGCGAGCAACTCCAGTACTCGCGCGTTTTGCTGCCCTTGTTCGAGGCGATCGTTAATTCAATACACGCAATTGAGGACTCCGGCAGGTCGGACGGTCGCATCGACCTGGAGATTGAGCGCGATCTGTCATTGCTACCCCCTGATCCGCACCATAGTTATCTTCCGGATGTGCAAAACATCACGGTCATCGATAATGGCATTGGGTTCACAGATGAGAATCTTGAGTCGTTTCGGCTAGTGGATTCGCCGCACAAGGCTAGCAGGGGAGCGAAGGGTCTGGGACGCCTCACTTGGCTGAAGGCGTTCGATCGTGTGGTAGTCGAGAGCACATATCGGCATGGGGATAAGGCGTTATTCCGAACTTTCGGCTTCGAACGAACTGCCGATGGAGTGGAACGCCTCTCTACGGAGCCGAGTGTCTCGAATGAAAGTCACACTCGCGTCAAGCTGATCGGATTTAAGAAGGAGTTTCGTCCGCACTGTCCTAACCGACCCGAAACCATTGCTCGGCGTATAATCGAGCATTGCTTCCAGAACTTTCTGTTCGATACGATGCCCCCGTTGTGGATTGTTGATCCACAAGCAGGCGAAGAGATTTGTGTCAATGATCTTTACGCTTCGGAGTATTCTCCGAAGGACCAGCCGAAGGTGTTCTGGATTCAGGATCATCAATTCTTCGCCCAGGACGTCTTCCTTCGAAATTCTCCAGAAACGGAGCACGCCATCCATTTCTGCGCCAATGAACGAGTGGTGAAGTCCATAGCCCTCGCTCGTCGAATCCCTCATTTGGAGGGGAAAATCCAGGGCGAAGACAATGTAGATTACACATATGCGGTTTATGTCACAGGGAAGATTCTAGATGAGCGGGTAAACGGTGAACGCACGAGCTTCTCCATCGATAGCCGTGATGAACTCCGACTAAATGGCAGCCTTTGCTGGGAGGACATCGTCGACAAGGTCGTAGCGCAATCTGATGCTGTACTTCGCGGCTATACGACGGCGGCACGGGCACGTGCCCTGAGTCGCGTAGAGCGTTTTATCGCGAATCACGCCCCTGAATACCGGCACCTCCTTAAACACGCACGTGACCAACTCGCGGAAATTGCTGTCGCGGACGACAAACTCGATGTTGCGTTGCATCGGATTGATGCAGAATGGCGAGCACAACTGAAGGAGGAGGGGACGGCCCTCCTGAAGGCCGCCGAGAGGCCTGAAGGGTTTACGAAGCACAAGGAAAGATTCGCGAGCTTCTATGGAAAGCTGACGGATTCCGTCAAGTCAGACCTCGCGCAGTACGTAGTTCGTCGTGCTATGGTCCTCTCGTTCCTCAAGCAGCAAATTGCGCTGCAGCAGGATGGGAAGTTCCCGCACGAGGCCGCTCTCCACTCACTTATCATGCGGCAGCGCTCCACGTCTGATGATCTTACCGACGAGGATCACAACCTGTGGATTCTTGATGAACGACTTGCTTATCACTTCTTTCTCGCGTCCGATTTACCATTTAAGCAACAGACTGGCCCAGTCGATGTAGATAGTGACACACGTCCTGATATATTGCTGTACAATCGCGCGATGATGTTCACCGAGGGCGCGGATGTCATCAACTCGGCAATTGTTGTAGAATTTAAGAGGCCTGAGAGGAACGAGTATCAGGATGACGATAATCCGATCCAGCAGGTTTACGATTACGTCTCAGAAGTGCGGGACGGTACCAAAAAGGGGGTGAACGGAAGGAGGATCCAAGTCCGCGAGGATTTGCCATTCTTCTGCTTCGTAGTGGCGGACCTTACACCGAAGATGAAGCGATTTGCTGCGGGCGCTAGCTTACGACCAATGCCTGACGGTGATGGTTTTTTCGGCTACAACGAAGTACACAAAGCGTATGTAGAGGTTGTGTCCTACGACAAGCTGCTGCGGGACGCGAACCGCCGGAATCGTGCTTTCTTCAAGCGGCTGAATTTAGAGAACAGCTGAACAATTAGGCACGCGAATTGGCTTAATCCCGTGTCAGCGTCACGTGCAGCGTGTCGTGCGGCATCTGCATCTCGCCTACCATCGTATTCGCATCCATGATGGAGCCGTGATACTTCACGTGAGCGCCGAGCAGGTCCCACTCGAGGGTCACCTCGTCCTCGCCGCGATGGCCGGTGAGGACGAACGCGGTAGACTGGGTGCCGTGACGGGCGGTGCCGCGGCCGTCGACCTTGCCGGCGGCGTGTTCCTGGAGGGTGAGGCGCCACGCCACGTGTCCGGAATCCTGCGGCTCGCCGACGGCGGCGGACTCGGCGGTCCAGGTGCCGGTGACGTTGCCCTGCGCCACCTCGCGCGGGGAGCGGGGCGGGTGGCAGGCGGCCAGCGCGAGCGCCGCGGCTAGGATGGCGACGCGAGCCCGCTTCGGAGGGCTCGTGCTGTTTGCGGCGGGGGCCGGTGGTGTCATGCCGGTTCCGGTGCGGGTGAAGGCACGGGCAGCCACATGGGGCATCTGTTCCAATTAATTCGTCCGTGGCCCGCATTTCCTGTGTGAATGTCGCGGTGTTCGCTCCAGGGGCAGGTCTGGCGGCAGGGGGACAATGTCTTCGTCGGGGATCGTGGGTGCGCATGTCTTCAGGCGGCTTGAAGG
>DASVTZ010000152.1 GCA_036387335.1 Longimicrobium sp. | reverse complement strand
GTGGAGCAGCACCAACGGCGGCTCCTTCGCCACTCCCACCAGCCAGACGAACGCGAGCGGGGTGGCGACGGTGTCGTTCACCACGAGCACGACGGCCGGCACGGTGCACACGGTGACGGCGAACGACGGCACCGTGTCCGGAACGAGCGGCGACATCACCACCAAGGTGGGCGCGGCGGCCAAGCTGGGCTTCGTGCAGCAGCCGTCGAACACGGTGGCGGGCGCGTCGATCACGCCCGCCGTGACGGTGGCCATCCAGGACGCCAACGGCAACACGGTCACGACGGCCACGGACAACGTGACCATCGCCATCGGCAACAACCCGGCGAGCGGCACTCTCTCGGGCACGGCGACGGTGGCGGCGGTGAACGGCATCGCGACCTTCTCCGACCTGTCGATCAACAAGGCGGGGGCGGGCTACACGCTGGCCGCCAGCTCCGGCAGCCTCACGGGCGCCACGAGCGGCCCCTTCGACATCACACCGGGCGCCCCGGCGGCGCTGGCCTTCACGGTCCAGCCCTCCAACGTGGTCGCCAGCGCCCCCATCACCCCGGCGGTGCAGGTGTCCATCGTGGACGCCAACGGCAACCTGGTGACGACCGCCACGGACAACGTGACGATCGCCATCGGCACCAACCCGTCGGGCGGCACGCTCAGCGGCACCACCACGGTGGCGGCGGTGAACGGCGTGGCCACCTTCTCCAACCTGAGCATCAACCTGGTGGGCACCGGCTACACGCTGACTGCCTCCTCGGGTTCGCTCACGGGCGCGATGAGCAGCGCCTTCAACGTGACGCACGGCCCGCTGCACCACTTCCTGGTGGAGGCGGCAGGCGGCGGCCCGATCGGCCCCCAGCTCTCCGGAACGCCGTTCAACGTCAAGGTGACCGCGCAGGACGAGTACAACAATACGGTCACCAGCTTCACCGGCACGGTGGGCTTCACCTCCACGCCGAGCGGCGGGATCACGGCGGGCGGCACCTCCGGCGCCTTCACGGCGGGCGTGCTCACCTCGCACGCCATCACCTTCGGGACGCCGGGCAGCTTCACGCTGACGGCGACGCGCAGCAGCGGCGGAACGGAGAGCGGCACCAGCAACTCCTTCGAGGTGCAGGCGCCGCCGACGGCGGTGAACGAGGGTCCCGCGGCGGGCAGCGCGCCGGGGCAGCCGTTCCACGCCTTCTACAGCACCGCCGGCAACCCGCAGACGTACACGCTCGCGGCGCCCGGCCTGCTGACCAACGACAACCTCGGCTTCCCGGCCGCGACGATCACCTCGTTCGGCGCGGACAGCCTGGGCGGGTCGGTGACCACGTACGCGGCGGGGACTACCGTAAACCCGCTGCCGGGGACGGGCCGCACCACGGGCTCGCTCTCGGTGGGCGCTGACGGCAGCGTCACCTTCACCCCGCCGGACGGCTTCACCGGCAACTACGTCTTCCGGTACCGCCTCACCAACGTGCGCGGCACCTCGGACGGGATCGTGACGATCGCCGTAGGTGCGCGCCCGGCCGCGGTGAACGACACGTACTCGCCCGTCCTGCTGGGCAACGTGCCGATCAACACGGCCACCAGCACTCAGTTCCGCGTGACGACCAACGACGCGGGCGACGGCAAGGTCCTGGCGATCACGGGCCAGAGCAACGGCACCGCGACGCTGAACGCGGACAGCACCTTCACCTTCCGCCCGAACCCGGGCTTCGAGGGGTCGGCGTCGTTCACGTACACGGTGACCAACGGCTTCGGGACCTCCGCCGCGGCGACGGTCTCGATGACGGTGGCGAACCCGGTCTGGTTCATCGACGCCAGCGCCTCCGCGGGCGGTGACGGGCGCTTCGACTCCCGGTTCAGCGCGCTTTCCAGCTTCGCCGCGATCAACAACGGCTCGGGGAACAACCCGGCCGCTAACGACCGCATCTTCCTGTACACCGGTGCCTACACCGCCCCGGTGACGCTGCTGAACGGGCAGCAGTTCGTGGGGCAGGGCGCCACGGGAAGCTCCTTCTCCTCGGTGCTCGGTGTGACCTGGCCGGCGGATTCGGGCCCGGAGCCCGCGATCAACGGCACTTCGCCCAGCATCACCTCCGCGACGACGGGTGTGACGCTGGGTAGCGGCAACACGCTGCGCGGCTTCAACCTGGGGAACACGACCGGGGCGGCGCTGATCGGCAGCAGCTTCGGCACGGTAGTGGTGACCAACGTGGGGATCAACACCACGGGCCAGGCGCTGAACCTGACCACGGGCACGCTCAACGGCAGCTTCACGCAGCTTCGCTCCACGGGTGGCACGAACAACGTGTCCCTCACGGGAGTGGCGACCACCGGCACTTCCACGCTGGGCGGCGCGGGTGACGTGCTCTCCGGCGCCACGGGCGATGCCTTCGTGGTCGCGGGCGGAACGGGGTCGTTCACCTACTCCGGCAACCTGACGCAGGCCAGCAACGCGGCCACGGTGAACGTGAGCGGCGGCCACAGCGGCACGCTGACCTTCCAGACGGGGACGGTGAGCGCCACCAACGGCACCGGCCTGCAGTTCAACAACGCGGACGGCACCTACGCCTTCAGCGGCACCACGACGCTCGCCGGCGGCAACGCCGGGATCGACGTGAGCAACGGGTCGTCGGGCACCTTCACCTTCCCCAGCACGGCGAGCATCACCAACCCGACGGCGGAGACGGTGGCCATCAGCAACAGCGCGCCGACCTTCACTTACGCGGGCACGCTGAGCAAGACCAACAACTCCGGCAGCGGGATCACGCTGAGCTCCAACACGGGCGGCACCATCACCTTCAGCGGCACCAGCAAGGTCTTCAGCACCGGGACGTCCGCGGCGGTGAACATCACGGGCAACGGCGCGACGATCCTCTTCACGGGCGGCGGGCTGGACATCGACGTGAGCGGCAGCAACGCCACGGGCTTCACCGCCTCGGGCGGCGGCAGCGTGACGGTGCAGGGGAGCAACAACGTGATCGACCTGACCACCGGCAGCAACGCGGCCGTCGCGCTCAGCGTGTCCGGCACGACGATCGCGGCCGGCGGGCTCAACTTCACTCGCATCTCCGCGAACGGCGGCGCCAACGGCATCTTCCTGAACAACACGGGGAGCACGGCCGGCCTGACGGTGACCGGCAACGGGGCCGCCGCCACGCCCGCAGGCACGGGCGGCACGATCCAGAATACCACCGGAACGGACGGAAGTACCTCCGGGATCGGGATCTACCTCAACAACACCGTCAATCCGTCCTTCTCCTGGATGCAGCTCAACGACCACGCTGGGCATGCCATCAAGGGCTCCGGGCTGACCAACTTCACCCTGGTGAAGACGCGCATCACCGGCACGAGCGGCAACAACATCAACGGGCCGTACTACGAGGGCGCGATCTCCCTCACCGACGTGGTCGGCGCGGCTGCCGTGACGGGGTCCAACATCAGCGGCGGGACGCTCGAGAACATCCGGTTCATCAACACCACGGGCACACTCAACCGCCTGGTGATGGACGGCGACACGCTGGGGCACAACGGGACGCTCGGCGGCCAGTCGGTGCTCGTGGAGGCCCAGGGCACGGCGGTGATGAAGGTGACGGTGCAGAACAGCCGCTTCACCGGCTCGCGCGACCAGCAGTTCCAGCTCAACATGGTGGGCACCGGCGCCAACGACCTGGTCTTCACCAACAACGTGCTCACCAACTCGCATTCGAACTCGCTCGCGGGTGGCGTGCTGGTGAGCGGTGGCGGTGCCGGCACGAACCCGACGCTCACCTACAACATCAGCAACAACAACATCCAGGGCGCCAAGGCCTCCGCGCTCATCGTGTCGAAGCCGAACACCACCGGCAGCTACGTCGGCACGATCGGCTCGAACATCATCGGCACCGCCGGCGTCGCCAACTCGGGCTCCGCGGGCGGGAGCGGGATCTCGCTGATCTGGGCCGTGCAGGGTACGCACAGCACCTCGATCACGAACAACCAGATCTTCCAGTACAACAACTTCGGCATCAGCCTGCAGACCGGCGGCGTGGCGGCCACAGGGGTCACTCACAACGCCACGCTGAACGCCACGGTCACGGGGAACACCATCGCCAACCCGGGAACGCTGGGGGCGCTGGACATCAACGGGATCTACCTGAACTCCGGCACCAACTCGGGCGACGCCTACCAGGTGTGCCTTGGGCTGAACAACAACACCTTGACCGGTTCCGGCAAGGACAACGGGAGCGGCGTGGGCCAGGACTACTACTTCCGTGGACGCTTCGTCACCACCGTGCGCCTCCCGGGGTACACGGGCGCGGCGGACGGTTCCGGGCTTCCCGGCTACCTGGTTCCGCGCACCAACGGGGCGTTCACCACCGGCTACTCGTCGCAGTCGGGAACGAACTTCCAGAACACGGCGGGGGGCGCGTCCTGCCCCACGTCCTGATGAGCCCGGCGCCGCTCTGAGGGGCGGCCCGGGGATGCACGCGGAGGCACGGAGATCAACTCTCTCCGTGCCTCCGCTTTTTTCTGGCAACTCGGCGCGGTGGGGGGCCGCATAGAGTGAAATTGCGCCACTCCTTTTTAGCCACCACAAGTATGCGAGTGCTCGCGGTGGGACTTTCAGTACCCATGCCGTGGCATCGCAGCCACACAAATGCCTGCGGCGGCCGGGAGAACGGAGTTGCGGGTGAATGGTAAGCCGTTGGGCTGCATCGGGTTATCTGCTGTGTGGGCGGGGCTCCGGCGGGGGTGCGTTTCGTGCCCTGACGGCTGCGTCGGGGCGAGCGAAAACGCTCTGCCTCCGCTTTCCGATCCCTCCCCCTGGATCCACAGAGCGGCGCGTACCGGTTTCCGCCATCCAGGCGGCGAGCCGCGCGCGCCACCCCGCCACCCGCGAGAACCAGCCATGCCATCCCTCAAGATCGTTCTTCGCGCAGCATTGCTCGCCTCCGTTGCCGCCTGCACGGCCGACGGTGGCTCGCCCCTGGCGCCCACCCCGAGCGGTCCCGCCGAGCAGCTCTCCGACGCCGCGCACGGCGGCGCGGTGCCCGGCTTCTACTTCCTTCCGCCGGTGGTGCCCGCCCCCTCCTTCTCCGGGAGCTTCGATGCCGCCCTGGCGCCGCGTGCCGAGATCTGCGTGCTGTCCGGCACCTCCTGCGGCGCCGTGATCGCGCAGTACACCACCACCACCGGCGCGGGGGGGGAGGTGGTGCGGGTGGACGCGGCGCAGCAGAGCTACGCCTTCAACTGGCGCACCGACCAGTTCAACCTCGACGTGGCCAAGCACTACCGCATCAGCGTCTTCGTGGGCGCGGTGCGGCTGGGCTTCGCCGACGTGGACCCGGTGGCGAGCGGAAAGGAGCTCAAGAACGTCGACACGCAGCAGTACATCCCGCTGTTGGACGGCCGCACGCTGCCGGTGAAGTTCCGGGTGGAGAAGGGGATCGTGGGCGCCTTGGACGTGGAGCCCGACTCCGCCACCGTGCCGACGGGCGGAACCCAGCAGTTCACCGCCACCGCCACGGACCTGCACGGCGACCCGGTGGCGGCCACCGTCGTGTGGTCCTCTTCGGACACCCTGGTGGCGCGCATCGGAGCGACGGGAGTGGCGCTGGGTGTCGCGCCGGGGAGCGCCACCATCACCGCGCGCAGCGGCGGCGCGTCCGCCACGGCCACGGTGCGCGTGCTGAACCCGAACACGCCTCCGGTGGCGGTGGCGGACAGCTTCGCCGCCATCGGCAACGTGACCGTCCCGGTGGCCGCGCCCGGCGTGCTGGGCAACGACACGGACGCCGAAGGAACGCAGCTCTCCGCGGTGCCCGGCACCATCGCGACGACGGCCGGCGGCACGGTGACGCTGGCCGCGGACGGCGGCTTCACCTACCTGAGCGCGCCCGGCTTCACCGGCGCCGACTCGTTCACCTACCAGGCCACGGACGGGCAGGCGACGGCCAGCGCACAGGTGCAGCTCACAGTGGGCTCCCGGGTGTGGTACGTAGCCAACACCGCCGCGGCACCGGGCGACGGGCGCGACGCCTCGCCGTTCGCCACGCTGAAGGCGGCCGAAGCCGCGAGCGCCGCGGGTGAGACCATCTTCGTGCTGGCGGGGAACGGGGGGAGCGCGGGGTACGACGAGGGGCTGGTGCTGAAGCCTTCGCAGATGCTCACCGGACAGGGGGTGCCCGCGAACGTGACCACCGAGCTGAACGGGTCCACGGTGGTGCTGCTGGCCGCAGGGACCGCGCCGCAGATCACCCGCTCCACCGCCGGCACCACGGTGTTGCTGGCGACCGGAAACACCGTGCAGGGCGTGGACGTCGCCTCCACCGCGGGGGCCGCGATCCGCGGCAGCGCGTTCGGCACTTTCACGGCGGCGGCCGTGTCGGTTCAGGCCGCGGGAGGCCCGGCGCTGGACCTGCAGGGTGGCAACGCGGGCGCTTCGTTCTCCGTCCTCTCCTCCGACGCGAGCGCCGGTGCGGGCGTGCGGCTCACGGGCGTGCAGGGGGTGGTGAGCGCGGCGGCGGGGCGCATCGCCGGCGCGGCAGGCGCGGGGGTGGAGGTGGACGGCGGCGCGGGTGACGTAACGATCGGCGCGGAGGTGGTGAACGCGGCCGGGCACGTGGTGTCGGTGATGCACCGCACCGGCGGAACGGTGACGCTGGCCGGCGACCTCCTAGCGTCCGCCGCCGGCATCCGCGTGGCCGAGAACACGGGGGGGACAATCGCTTTCACGGGCGGGAGCAAAGTTCTCAACACGGGGGCCGGCGATGCCGTAGCTCTTGCGGACAACCCCGGTGCGAACGTACGCTTAGCGGGCGGCGGGCTCTCGCTCACCACCACCACGGGCACGGCCTTCCTCGCCACGGGCGGCGGAACGGTGACCGTGACCGGCTCCAACAATGCGATCGGTAGCGCGGGAGGGGTCGCGCTGCGGATCGCGGGCACCACCATCGGCGCGTCCGGCCTCACCTTCCGCTCCATCACGGCCACCGGGGGCAGCAATGGGATCGTGCTCGACCACACCGGCGCCGGCGGGCTGCAGGTGACCGGTACGGGCGCTCCGGGCTCGGGCGGCACCCTGGAGGGGACGATGGGCGCGGACGGCACGACGGGCGGGGCCGGGGTGCGGCTGGACCACACGGGCCGCGTGGAACTCTCGTACATGACCCTCGCAAACCACTCCAACTACGCCATCCGTGGAACGACCGTGAACGGCTTCGAACTGGCCGGGACCCGGGTGGAAGGGAGCAACGGCACGAACGAGGCGGCGCCCTACTTCGAGGGGAGCATCTCGTTCGAGGAGCTGACCGGCTCCGCCCTCATCACCGGGTCCAGCATCAGCGGCGGGCGGCTCAACAACCTGCGCGTGGTGAACACCGGCGGGACGCTGGACCGGCTCACCCTGAGCGGCGATACCCTGGGGGCGAACGGGCCCACCGGCCTGCAGAGCGTACTGGTGCAGCCCCAGGGATCGGCGGTGATGCGCGTGACGGTGCAGAACACCCGCTTCACGGCGTCGCGCGATCAGCTCTTCATGCTCAACATGCTCGGGAGCCCCACGGCCGACCTGGTGTTCACCGGTAACACGCTCGGCAACAACCACCCGGCGGTGCTCTCGGGCGGTGGGAGCGTGCTGCTGGCCGCGTCGGGCGGGGCGGGCGCGGTGCCCACCCTTAGCTACCAGGTGACCGGCAACACCTTCCGCGACGCGGACGGCTCCGCGCTGGTGGTGAACAAGGGAATCGCGGGGGGCTCCTTCAGCGGCACGATCTCTGGGAACGTGGTGGGCGCGGCGGCGATCGCCAACTCCGGCTCGCGCTCCGGCTCCGCCATCAACATCCTGGCCATCGGCCGCGGCAGCCACACGGTCGCGGTCACCGGCAACCATCTCTACCAGTACAACAACTTCGGCATCCTGCTGCAGGCGGGCGGCGCGGCCAAGTCCGGCACCGGCTTCACGGAGCACGACGCAGCGCTGAACGCCACGGTGACGGGCAACACCATCGCCAACCCCGGCACATTCGGCGCCCTGCCGGGGAACGGGATCCAGGTGAACGCCGGCACCAACTCCAACGCCGGAAGCGGGACGCCCGACGCGTACGCCGTGTGCGCGCACATCGCCGGAAACTCCCTCACGGGCTCCGGCGTGGCGGGCGGCGCCGACTTCAGCCTTCGCCAGCGCTTCGCCACCACCGTGCGGCTCCCCGGCTACGCGGGCGGGGCGTTCGACAACGCCGCGGCAGCCGCGTTCGTGCAGGCGAACAACGGCGGGGCGGCGGGCACGGCAAGCAGCACCTCCGCCTCCGGGGGCGGCGGGTTCGTGGGCGGCTCCGCCTGCGCCACCCCCTGACCGAAGCCGGCCCCGCCGCCCTTCTTCCCCGAAGGAGGCGGCGGGGCCGCGCCGCAGGACGAGTACCCTCGCGCAGTGCCGCAGTCTACCTCCCCCACCTCCCCATCGAGGAGACCAGATGGCAGAACCGTTCCTTTCGGAAATTCGGTTGATGAGCTTCAACTTCGCCCCCAAGGGATGGGCGATGTGCAACGGGCAGCAGCTTCCCATCAACCAGAACCAGGCGCTCTTCTCCCTCCTGGGCACTACGTACGGCGGCAACGGGCAGACTACCTTCGCGCTCCCCGATCTGCGCGGCAACACTCCCATCCACGTGGGAAATGGTTTCACGCTCGGCCAGAAGGGGGGCGAGCAGAACCACACGGTGAGTATGGCCGAGATGCCCACGCACACGCACTTCCTGCAGGCCACGAACACGAACGGCTCCACCAACTCGGCCAACAATGCTTACCTGGCGGCGTTCAGCGGCGGGTACAACAACGTGGCGCCGCTCACCACCATGACTCCGCAGTCCGTCACCAATACGGGCGGGAGCCAGGCGCACCTCAACATGCAGCCGTTCCTCACCCTGACGTTCTGCATCGCGCTGCAGGGCATCTTCCCGTCTCCCAACTGACCCGCGAGAGAGCGAAATGGCGCAACCTTATATCGGCGAGATCCGGATCTTTGCCGGAAACTTCGCCCCCGCGGGGTGGTTGTTCTGTGAGGGTCAGCTCATCCCGATCAGCGAGAACGAGTCGCTCTTCCAGCTGATCGGCACCACCTACGGCGGCGACGGCGAGAGCACCTTCGCCCTTCCCGACCTTCGCGGGCGCATCCCGATCCACCAGGGGAACGGGTTCTTGCTGGCCGAGGCGGGCGGAGCGGAGTCGATCACGCTCACGACGCAGCAGATTCCCGTCCACACGCACCCGCTGGTGGCGACCACGGCGACGGGGAACAACCCGAACCCGGGTGGAAACCTGCTGGCCACCAATCCGGGGACGGTGCAGCCGTACGTGGAAGACACCCCGACGGTCAACATGGCCGCGGGCTCCATTCCCCCGATCGGGGGAAGCCAGCCGCACACGAACTTCCAGCCGTACCTGTGCCTGAACTTCATCATCTCGCTGTTCGGCATCTTCCCGAGCCCCACCTGAGGAGCGCACCCATGGCTGATCCGTTTGTCGCGGAGATCCGCATCTTCCCCTTCACCTTCGCTCCGAAGGGATGGGCGTTCTGCAATGGGCAGATCCTGCCCATCTCGCAGAACACCGCGCTCTTCTCCCTGCTCGGCACCACTTATGGTGGCGACGGCAAGAGCACCTTCGCGCTCCCCGACCTGGAGGGAAGCGCGCCCATGCACCCGGGCCAGGGCCCCGGCCTTTCGCTGCACGACCTGGGCGAGGTCGGCGGCTCCGAAACCGTGACGCTCGATGTCACGGAGATTCCGGCGCACTCCCACACGCTGCGGGCCAACAGCTTCGCGGGTGACAACTTGCAGCCCGGCCCCACCATCTCGCTCGCGGGCTCTACGGGCGCGCCCGCGTACGTGGGGGGATCGCCCGCGCTGGTCAGCATGGCCGCGCAGGCGCTGGCGCCCGCCGGGGGAAGCTTACCGCACAACAACATGATGCCGTACCTCACCCTCAACTTCAACATCGCGCTCCAGGGCGTGTTCCCGCCGCGCGGCTGAGCGGGGGCGGCTGGTGGCGAGGCACGGCCGGTCTGCCGCGCGCTTGGCGCCAGCGTGAGTACATGTAAGCGCGAAAAGTGAGGGGTGCGGCCGCGTGTTCCTGCGCGGCCGCACCCGTTTCGGTCCACCCTGAATTCTTGTGAGCGATGATCGTGGGGCGACAGGTGGAGGAGGTGACGCTCCGGCCGGCGGGGGACGACGACCTGCCCTTCCTGCTGCGCGTGTACGCGGAGTCGCGCGAGGAGGAGCTCGCGCAGGTGCCCTGGACGGCGGAGCAGAAGGAGGCGTTCCTGCGGCAGCAGTTCGAGGCGCAGCACGCGTGGTGGCGGGAGCACTACACCGGCGCGACGTTCGACCTCGTGCTGGTGGGCGGGCGCCCCGCCGGGCGGCTGTACGTGGACGAGTGGCCGCGCGAGATCCGCATCGTGGACATCGCGCTGCTCGCGGAGCACCGCGGGCGCGGGTACGGCACGCAGCTCCTCCGCGGCGTCCTGGACCGCGGCGACGCGGCGGGGAAGCCGGTCAGCATCCACGTGGAGCGCATGAACCCGGCGCTGCGCCTCTACCAGCGGCTCGGCTTCGAGCTCGTGGAAGACAAGGGCGTATACCTGCTGATGAAGAGGCCGCTCACGGGCGCGGCGTAGGAAAAACCATCACACAGAGAACACGGAGGGGCACTGAAAGACGCGGAGAAAAGCTTCCTCCGTTCTTTCGGTGCCCCTCTGTGGCTCTGTGTGAGGCGCTGTTCAGGCGAAGACCGCCTCGTAGCGCGTCCCGTCGCTCTCGGGCTGGAGCGGGACCAGGAAGAGCGGGAACGGCTCCATCCCCTCCGTGTCGACCGTGTACGTGGCCTGCGGGATCATGTGGCCGCGGTCGGCGCGGAAGAGCAGGGTGAAGGGCTGGCGCCCCCCGTCGCTCCTGTCGCCCCAGAGGGTGACCGAGATGAGCTCCGCGGGCATGTACTGGCGCTCGTCCACGATCACGCGGAAGGTCTTGCCCACGTGAGGCTGGAAGGTCTCGGCGGTGAAGGTATCGAGCATGGATCTGCGGTGGAGGGTTAGCCGGGAAGGACGAACGCGCCCAGGTTGATCTGCGAGATGCCGCCGTTGGACTGGAGCTCCGCCTGCCCGAAGTCGTTGAAGGCGATGGTGAGCTGCCCGCCGCCTTCGTACCGGAAGACCATCTCCTCGCCCTGGTAGGACAGGAGCACGCCCCACGTGGCCTTGCTGTACCCGCCGATCTGACGGTCCCCGATGTCGTGCACCATCATCTCCCCGAGCCCCGGCACGGTGATGGTCGCGTCGCCGAGCGCCCCCGCAGGGTGCCCGCTCGACCCCGGCTGGACGGTGAAGCTGGCGCCGGCGCTGTTGGCCACGACGATCGGGCGCCAGAAGTGGTTCGTGACGTTCAGGGTGTACATGAGGCGGGCTCCTGGAGGGATGGGATCAGGTGGGCTGCGCGCTGAACATGCACCCCCCGCGCGCGCACGGCCAGCCTTGGCCCCGGATGCGCCGAAACGTGCAAGCGCTTGCTCCGGGCCTCCGTGGCAGCCACCGTATCCTTTATCGTCCCGTGAAGCTCGCCGGGCGCTTCTCCAGGAAGGCGGCCACACCCTCGCGCTTGTCGTCGCTGGCGAAGCAGGTGGCGAAGAGCTCGGTCTCGTAGGCGAGCCCGGCCGCCAGTGGCATCTCGGCGGCGGCGCGGACGGCGGACTTGGCCATCTGCAGCGCGACGGGAGATTTGCCGGCCATGCCGCGCGCCATCTCCAGCGTGCGCTCGCGCAGCTCGGCCGCGGGGTGCACCAGGTCCACCAGGCCGATGCGCAGCGCCTCGGCGGCGTCGACGATCTCCCCGGTGAGGACGAGGCGCATCGCCTGGCCGGTGCCCACCACGCGCGGAAGCCGCTGCGTGCCGCCTCCGCCGGGGATGATCCCGAGGTTGATCTCCGGCTGCCCCAGCCTGGCCGTGTCCGCGGCGATGCGGAGGTCGCACACCAGCGCCAGCTCGCACCCGCCGCCGAGCGCGAAGCCGTTGATCATGGCGATCACCGGCTTGGGATACGCGGCGATCTCGTCGAAGACGCGGCGCCCCGTCATGGCGGCGCGCTGCTCCAGCGGCGTGCGCTCCGCGAACTCGGCGATGTCCGCGCCCGCCACGAACGCCTTCTCCCCCGCGCCGGTGAGCACCAGGACGCGCACCTCGGCGTCGTCGCGCAGCTCGTCGAGGGCGGCGATCAGCTCGCGGCGCACGGCGGCGTTGAGGGCGTTGCGCTTCTCGGGGCGGTCGACGGTCAGGATGGCGACGGCGCCGTCGCGCTCGATGCGGACGGTCTCCATCACTTCCCCTCCCAGTCGTAGAAGCCGCGCCCGCTCTTCTTCCCCAGCCGCCCCTCGGCCACCATGCGGCGCAGGATCTCCGGCGGGCGGTACTGCTCACCGCCCAGCTCGCCGTGCAGGTACTCCGCGATTCCCAGGCGCACGTCCAGCCCCACGACGTCGGTCAGCTTGAGCGGGCCCATGGGGTGGTTGTAGCCCAGCTCCATGGCGCGGTCGATGTCCTGCGGCGAGGCGACTCCCTCCTCCACCATCCGCATCGCCTCCAGCCCCAGCACGACGCCCAGGCGCGACGAGGCGAACCCCGGCGTGTCCGTCACCACGATCGGCTCCTTGCCGATGCGCGCGGCGAAGGCGAGCGAGGCATCGACCGTCACCTGTGACGTGTCGCGGCCGCGCACCACCTCCAGCAGCTTCATGATGTGGACGGGGTTGAAGAAGTGCAGCCCCACCACCCGCTCCGGCCGCCCCGTGGCCGCCGCGATCCGCGACACGCTCAGCGACGACGTGTTGCTCGCCAGGATCGCCTCCGCGGGGGCGGCTTCGTCGGCCTCGCGGAAGATGCTCTCCTTGAGCTCCATCGCCTCGGGCACGGCCTCGATCATCAGCCCCGCGTCCGCCACGGCGTCGCGGAGGGTCCCGGCGGCGCGCAGGCGGCCGCGCGCGGCGGCGGCATCGGCGGCGGCGACTTTGCCGCGCTCCACGCCCTTGTCCAGGTTCTCGCCGATGCGGGCGAGGGCGCGGTCGACGGCGCCGGGCATGGGGTCGAAGAGCGCCACGCCGTAGCCCGCCATCGCGCACACCTGCGCGATCCCGTGCCCCATGGTGCCCGCGCCGATCACGGCGACGCGGGAGATCGACAGCTCGCTCATGTCAGCTCCTGGAGTTGCGCGCCGGGAGGTTGCCGAGCGCGTTGCACACGGTTCCGAATACGCGCTTGCCGTACGGGTGCTCCGCGAACGGCTGCGGCGCGCCCGCGGAATCTCCGGTGGCGCCCAGGTCGGTCACCACGCGCGTTCCGCAGTTGACGCGATGGCGTGATTCAGTTTTAACCGTGGAGGTCGCGGGCGCATCGGGCGCGGTGCGGACCCCCTCGGTCTGGCGGATCCAGACGACGCGCGTCCCCGTCTCCAGGAGGATGCGCGAGGTGTCGAGCGAGGTGACGACGTTGTTGCTGGCGCCCAGCGTGATCCACGGCGCGGGCGAGCGTGGCACGTCGCGCGCCTTGCACGCGGCCATCGTCAGCAGTAACGCAGCGCCCAGGATGTGTTTCTTCATCGTGCCAGTTCGGGGAGACGCTTGCACAGGGCAGGGAAGACGTACTCCCCGAACGGGTGCTCACGAAAGGTGTGCCAGCGTGTGCCGGGACCCCGATCGATCAACCACCCCGTGCTGTCCCGTATCTCCATCACGATGTCGTCCACGCGTTCGGCGGCGCAGGTGATCCGCTGGTGGACGTCGACGCGGTGGAACGGCTCGCCGCCCTCCATCGAATCCGGCTGCACGAAGTCGAAGCGGAGCCACACGTCCGCTACGCCATCGCGCACCGAGAGGCGCGAGGTGTCCATCGAGGCGAGCGCGCCACCTCCCTCGTGGAAAGCGACCCAGGGGGCGGGCGGATCGGGGAGCCCCGATCCGCAGCCGGCGGAGCCGACCAGTAGGGCGGATGCGAGAAGATGGAGTTTCGTCATCGGGGTAGGGAGGCGGTCACTCGCCGCGGAAGACGGGGGTGCGCTTTTCGTTGAAGGCGGCGATTCCCTCCCGCGCGTCGGCGGAGCGGAAGCAGGCCATCTGCTCGTCGCGCTCGGCGGCGAGGATCTCGTCGAGTGAAGCGTCGAGGGAGCGTGCCAGTGTGCGCTTGGCCGCCGCCAGCGCCAGCGGCGGCTTGGCCGCGAGCTCCGCCGCGAATGCGCGTACCTCCTCCTCGAAGCGGCCCGCGGGGACGACCCGCTCGAAGAGGCCGATGCGCAGCGCCTCGTCGGCGGGGACCATGCGGGCGGAGAGGATCAGCTCCGCGGCGCGGCCGGCGCCCACCAGGCGGGGGAGGAACCAGGTTGCGCCCCAGTCCGGGTGCAGGCCGATGCGGTTGAAGGTCAGCCCGAACGACGCCCTCTCCGACGCGATGCGGATGTCGCACGCCAGCGCCAGCGACGCGCCGGCGCCCGCGGCGGGTCCGTTCACCGCCGCGATCACCGGCTGGCGCACAGCGCGCAGCCGGCGGACGGCGCGCATCCCGGACTCCACCAGCCGCTCGAACGCCTCGTCGTCGCCGCGGCCCACGAGGTCGCCGGTGACCTCCAGGTCCGCGCCGGTGCCGAAGGCGCGTCCGTTACCAGTGACGACCAGCACGCGAACCGCCGCGTCCTCCGCCGCGCGGGCGATGGCGTCGTGGAGGTCGTCGCGCATCGTGCCGGCGAAGGCGTTGAGGCGCTCCGGGCGGTTGAGGGTGATCCAGGCGACGCCGTCCTCGACGCGCAGCAGGACGGTGTCGCTCACTCGGCGCGCTCCACGATCATCGAGATCCCCTGGCCCACGCCGATGCACATGGTGGCGAGTCCGTAGCGCACGCCACGGCGCCGCATCTCGTGCACCAGCGTGGTGAGGATGCGGGCGCCGGAGGAGCCCAGCGGGTGGCCCGTCGCGACCGCTCCGCCGGAGACGTTCACGATCTCCGGATCCAGCCCCAGCTCGCGGACGCAGGCGACGGACTGCGCGGCGAAGGCCTCGTTGATCTCCGCCAGCCCGATGTCCTCGATGCGCAGCCCGGCGCGGGCCAGCGCCTTTCGCGTGGCGGGCACCGGCCCGATCCCCATCCGCTGCGGCTCCACGCCCGCCACGTCGCTCGCCACCACGCGCGCCATCGGCCGCAGCCCCATCTCCTCCGCCACCGCGGCCGAGGCGACGAGGAGAGCGGAGGCGCCGTCGTTGAGGCCGGACGCGTTCCCCGCCGTCACGGTGCCGCGCTCCGTGCGGAAGGCGGCGCGGAGGGCGGTCAGCGACTCGAGCGTGGTGTCGGCGCGCGGGTGCTCGTCGGTGTCCACCACCTTCGGCGGACCCTTGCGCTGCGGGATCTCGATGGGGACGATCTCGCCCGCGAAGTGGCCGGCGGCGATGGCGGCGGCGGCGCGCTGCTGGCTGGCGAGCGCGAAGGCGTCCTGGTCCGCGCGGGACACGCCGAACTCCTCCGCCACGATCTCCGCCGTCTCGCCCAGGGAGACGGTCCACTCCTTGGGCATCTTCGGATTCACGAAGCGCCACCCCAGGAGCGAGTCCGCCATCTCGGGGACACCGCGCGCATAGCCTTCCTGCGGCTTGAGCATCACCCACGGCGCACGGGTCATGCTCTCCACCCCGCCGGCCACGAACAGCTCCCCCTCGCCGGCGCGGATGGCATGTGCCGCGGAGCGGACGGCCTGGAGCCCCGACCCGCAGAGCCGGTTCACCGTCTGCCCCGGCACCGTTACTGGTAACCCAGCCAGGAGCCCGGCCATGCGCGCGACGTTGCGGTTGTCCTCGCCCGCCTGGTTGGCGCACCCAAAGATCACGTCGTCGATGCGCGCGGCATCGACACCCGTGCGCTCCACCAGCGCGCGGATGACGTGCGCCGCCAGATCGTCCGGCCGCACGGAAGCGAGCGAGCCGCCATAGCGCCCCACGGGGGTGCGGACGGCGTCGAGGATGAATGCGTCGGTCATGGAAAAAAGTCCTAAGTGCTAAGTCCTAAGTGCTGAGTGCTGGTACGTAGTTCAGCACTTGGCACTCAGGACTTAGCACTTTCAGTTTACCCCAGACTCACCCACACGCTCTTCACCTGCGTATACAGGTCCAGCGCGTGCTTCCCCAGCTCGCGGCCGTAGCCGCTCTGCTTGTAGCCGCCAAAGGGGGAAGCGGTGTCCAGGTTGTGGTAGGTGTTGATCCAGACGGTGCCGGCGCGAAGGCGGTGCGCGGCGCGGTGCGCCTTGCCGATGTCGCGCGTCCACACCGCGGCGGCAAGGCCGTAGATGCTGGAGTTGGCGATGTGGATCGCCTCGTCCATGTCCTTGAACGTCGTGATGCCGAGCACCGGGCCAAAGATCTCCTCGCGCGCGATCGTCATCTCCGGCGTCACGCGGTCGAAGATGGTGGGGTTCAGGAAGTAGCCGCGCATCCCGTTGACCTCCACCCGCTCGCCGCCCGTCAGCAGCTCGGCGCCCTCCGCCTTCCCCATTTCGACGTAGCCGAGGACGCGGTCCATCTGCTCCTGCGACACCAGCGGCCCCAGGCGAGTCTTGGGGTCGAGCGGGTCGCCCGCCTTCATGCCGCCCGCGCGCTTCAGCAGCTTCTCCACGAACTCGTCGCGGATCGACTCCTCCACCAGGAGGCGCGAGCCGGCGGTGCACGCCTGGCCCGCGTTGTAGAAGATGGCCATCGCGGCGCCCTTGACCGCGGCGTCCAGGTCGGCGTCGGCCAGGACGATGTTGGGGCTCTTGCCGCCCAGCTCCAGCGACACGCGCTTCAGCGACCCCGCGGCTTCGCGCTGGATGATCTTGCCGACCTCGGTGGAGCCGGTGAAGGCGATCTTGTCCACGTCGGGGTGCCTCACCAGCGCCGCCCCCGCCGACTCGCCGAAGCCGGTGAGCACGTTCAGCACTCCCGCCGGGAGCCCCGCCTCGGACGCGACGCGCGCCAGCTCCAGCGCGGTGAGCGGCGTCTGCTCGGCCGGCTTCAGCACCATCGTGTTCCCGCAGGCGATGGCCGGCGCCACCTTCCACGCGGCCATCTGCAGCGGGTAGTTCCACGGGATGATCGCCCCGCACACCCCCATCGGCTCGCGGCGCGTGTAGTTGAGGTACGGGCCGGGCACGGGAATGACGTCGCCCTCGATCTTGTCCGCCCACCCCGCGTAGTAGCGGAAGCAGTCGATCGACTCCTTGACGTCGATCATGCGCGCCTCGCGCAGGGGCTTGCCGTTGTCCATCGCCTCCATGCGCGCCAGCTCGTCGGCGCGCGCCTCCAGCCCGTCCGCGATGGCGTACAGGATGCGGCCGCGGGCGCGGGCGTCCATCCCCGGCCAGGGGCCGTTCTCGAACGCCTCGCGCGCGGCGCGTACGGCGCGGTCCACGTCCGCCTCCGCCGCCGACGCCACCTGCGTCAGCGGCTCGGCCGTGGACGGGTTCATCGTGTCGAAGGTGTCCCCGGACTCCGCGGCCTGCCACTCGCCGCCGATGTAGAGCTTCCCGGGCTGGATGTCCATCATGTGGTCTGCCATTTGTCCTGAGACTCCGTTACTGGAAACAGCGGGGGAACGTGGAACGGGGAACGGCGACGGCGTGCTCCTGGCCGTTCCCCATTCCCCGTTCCCCATTCCCCACGGTCGTTACTTGCCCGTGAACTGCGCCGCCCGCTTCTGCACGTACGCGTTCAGGCCTTCCTTGGCGTCCTGCGAGTTGAAGAGGAGCGCCTGCAGCTCGCGCTCCAGCGCGAGGCCCTGCTCCAGCGGGAGCTCGGCCCCGCTCTGGCAGGAGCGCTTGATGTTGCCCACCGCGAAGGTCGCCTTGCCGGGACGCGTGAACTGGCGCGCGTACTCCAGCACCTGGCCCAGGAACTCGTCGCGCGAGCCCGCGTCCAGCACCTTGTTGACGATCCCCAGCGACTCGGCCTCTTCGAACTCGAAGTTGGTCCCCTCCACCATCAGCTGGATCGCCTTGGAGGTGCCCACCAGCTTGGTGAGGCGCTGCGTGCCGCCCGTGCCCGGCAGCACGCCCAGCGCCACCTCGGGGAGCCCCACCTTGCCCGCGCCGCGCCGCGCGATGCGCAGGTCGGCCGCCATGGCGATCTCCAGCCCGCCGCCCACCGTGTGGCCGTTGAGCGCCGCGATCACCAGCTTGGGCGTGTGCTCCAGCCGCAGCAGCGTCTCGTTGGCGTGCAGGCAGAAGTAGTACTTCCAGGTGGGGTCCGCCTGCTGGAGCATGTTGATGTTGGCCCCCGCGCAGAAGAACTTCTCCCCCTTGCCCACGATCACGATCACGTCGACCGCCGGGTCGAAGCGCGCGCGGAGGATGGCGGCGTCGATCTGCACCATCATCTCGTGCGTGTACGTGTTCGCCGGCGGATCGTCCAGCGTAAAGATCGCGACGCCTTCCTGCACTTCGTAGTGTACCAGCGTCCTAGTGTCGCTCTGCGTCTCGGTGGTCGCGTTCGCCATCTTTGCTCCGGGTGTTGTAATAAGTAACGGTGTGTGCGCGCCGGTCAGGGCAGCTCGGAGCGCCACATCGCGGGGTGCGCGTCGCCCGGCGCGGCTGCGCGGGCGGCGTCGGACATGGCGGCGCCCGGGGGGAGGAAGCCCTCCACGAAGATCCGGTGCATGTCGTCCACCAGCTGGTCGATGGGGACGTCCACCTCCGGGCGGTGCCAGTTGTACAGCCAGTTCATCATCCCGAACAGCGAAAAGGTGGCCACCCGCAGGTCCACTCCGCCGTCCGGCCGCAGCTCGCGCAGGATTTCCATGGCGAGCTCCGTGAGCCGCCGCTTCTTCGCGTTCACCCGCCGCCGGAAGTCGCCCGTGAGCGACTCGCCTTCGTGCGAGAGCACCTTCATCTCCGGCGTGTTGGCGATGAAGTAGCGCAGGTGGTTCTCCATCAGCAGGCGCAGGCGGCGCTGCGGGTCCACTTCGTCCGCCACCAGCCGTTCCAGGTTGTCCAGCAGCGTGCCGAAGGCGTGGTCCTGGATGAGGAAGAGAAGCTCTTCCTTGCTGTTGAAGTAGTAGTACAGC
The DNA here is from genome assembly GCA_036387335.1 of Longimicrobium sp. Taxonomy (NCBI): domain Bacteria; kingdom Pseudomonadati; phylum Gemmatimonadota; class Longimicrobiia; order Longimicrobiales; family Longimicrobiaceae; genus Longimicrobium; species Longimicrobium sp. Next base: position 13,465 of record DASVTZ010000152.1, on the reverse strand, counting down.
CCCGATAGCGATACGCCCGTGGCGCGCGCGATGTCGCGGATGCTGGCCTGGTGATAGCCCTTCTCGGCGAAGATCGCCGCGGCCGTCCGCAGGATGCTCTCCAGCTTCTCGTCGTATGCGCTGCGCTCGTCCGTCATGTTCCGGTTGAGTGGGCGGATGTATCGAACGTCCGAACAACCTAGCCCGCGCCGAGAAGGGGTGTCAAGCCACGGCCCGCCCCTTGCTTGACGGGGGGCAAACCCCTGTTTAGCTTGGACTTTCTCCCCGGCAGGGCCCCGTTCCAATGGCGATCCGTATGCCGTACCGCTTCCGCCGTCCGCGCCAGGCGCTCGCCGCCGCGCTCGCGTGCGCCGCGTCCGCCTGCGCCGACCTTCCCACCGCGCCCGAGTCGTTCGTGCGGGAGGCGGGGGGCTCGGTGTGGGTGGCGGTGGTGGAGCCGGCGGGGTTCCCCACGGCGCGCACCTGGCTGGGCTCGCTTCCCGGGAGCGCGCCGGAAGGTGCGTCCGCGCGCACGCTGCTGGCCGATGCCTCGCGCGTGCGTAGGACAGGGGAGATCGAGGGCGCGCTCCTGCTGGAGGACCGCGCAGCCCGCGAGGCCTCCGCCGCCCTGCGGCACCCGGACGCGCGCCTCCTGCTGGTCGCGCTCGCTGCGGCGGATGAATGGGTGGAGCGCGCCGCGCTGCGCACCGAGGGCGGGCGCTTTCCGGAGCTCGCTCGCGCCGAGCTGGCGATGCGCGAGGGGAGCGCCCAGGCCCGCTCCCTGATGGCCGCGGGCGATACGGCGGGCGCCGTGCGCGAGGTCGTGCTGCTGGGCGAGACGGCGCGCGCGTGGGCTCCGCTGGCCGTCGCTCTCCGCGCGGTGCGTGACGCCGAGCGGCGCATCGACTCGACGCCAAACCCTTCCGCCAACCTCCTGCGCGCGCGGCATCTCCTTCGCGGTGCGCGCGAGGGCGTGGCCATGGGCGAGCCGATGCGCGCGCTGCAGCGCGCCACCTACGCGCTGCAGCTCATCGAGCAGGAGAGCGGCGCGCGCGGACGTTGAATCCGCACCCGCCGCCGGTTACATTGGTGGGCTCGCCGCCCGGATGGCGAAATCGGTATACGCAGCAGACTCAAAATCTGCCGCCGCAAGGCATGTCGGTTCGAGTCCGACTCCGGGCATCGGAAACGACGAAGGGCACCTCGCAGGGGGTGCCCTTCGTCGCTTTCGGGGCTGGTTGCCGGGGGATGAATCCCCCGGCTGGAACCACGGGAAGACCGCTGAAGCGGTCTCGCGCTTTTGTCATTCTGAGGGAGCCGCCTGCACCATCGTCCGCGTTTCGCTTCAGCTCGGGCGGCGACCGAAGAATCTAGCCGGAGCTGGGCCGGGGATCGCGCCTTACACCGGAGCCCTCGCAACGCGCAGTAGATCCTTCGCTCCGCGCCAGAGGCTGGAGCCGGGGAGAGGACGGTGGGGCGCGTCGCTCAGGATGACAAAGGGGTGGATTCACCCGGCACGGGTGAAGACCGCGTCGTGGATGGTTTGAGAGCCGTCCGCGGAGTGCTCGGTTAGGGTCGCCTCCATGCGCAGGGGGGAGGTGACGACGGCGCGCAGCTCCAGGTCGCGGCCGCCGAGGATCATGCGGCCGGTGCTCACGACGGCGTCCTGGGGGCCGCTCCGGGCACCGCGGACGTAGGCGTCGACCGTCACGTAGCCGCTCGGGCGCCGCTGCTGCGCGGTCCACCGGGTGTAGAGGGAGCCCTCCAGATCGGCCACGACTACCGTGAAGTCGGTCAGCGAGCCGACGATGGCGGAGGAAGACCAGAGCCCCGCCAGGTCCACCCACGCGTCGTGGGGTACCGGACCGGTCTCCTTCTTCGGAGGAGGAGCCGCGGCCGGTTTGGGAGCCGGCGGAGGAGCGACAGCGGCCGGCTGCGGCGCTGCCGCCGCTGGCTCGGCGGCGGGGGCCTCGGCGGAGGACGGGCGGGCGCGCCACTTCGCGAGCGCCTCGCGGATCTCGTCGAACGAGTCGTCGAGCGCGCCGTCGTCGGACTGCACTGCCATGGCGAGACGGGCGAACGCGCCGCGCATGGGAGCGGGTACCTTGATGGTGATCATCTCGAGTCCGCGGGCTCGCTCGCGGGCCCGGAAGTTCGCCTGGCGCTTGCGTGCGGCTGCCCGTTGCGCGGCGCGCCTTGCCGCTTCCACGTCCGTCGGATCGCTCGACATCGTCACTCCGGAGTGCTTGGTTACAAGTTATGCCAGGCGTTCAATAGTTAAGCGATCAGGTGCCCTCGTCGCAAGGGGAACGATCGCGATCGTGTGACAAGTGACCGTGTGGGCCGAAAGACGGCCAGGGCTCGTTCCGATTCGGGAACGGAGGCATGTTCCCTGACGGGAACGCGGACCCTGGTTCCCGGCGCGGATAGAACGCGCAAACAGTGGCGGCACAACACGTTGCGCGACGTGGGCCAAACGGTGCGCATCTTGTATGACTCTTCCGCGCCGGTCCCACCCGCGGCCCGCACATCCTTCCGCCCGGCCCCTCGGTACCTGAGTAAGCCTCTGCCTATGTCTGCGAGACTCCGAACCATCCTGTTCACCGTGGCGTTCGCGCTGCTGGCCATCGCGCCCGGCGCGTGGGCCGCGCCAGGCGTGTCGGTGACCATGGTGAGCAGCAAGCAACTCACGTTGGACAGCAACAGCCCCTGCACGGGACCCCGGGCCGCGTACGTGTCGTTCCGGGTCAACAACACCTCCGGGGCGACGCAGACGAGCCTGCGCAGCACAATTTCGGGCTTCTCGGGAGGAATCGCTCTGGCGGGCGGGCAGGCGGCCGGGCAGTGGATCGGTACGCTCGCCCCGGGCACCTCGCGGACGCTGTGGTGGTTTGTCAGCTATCCGTGCACTTTCGGGATCAAGAACGTGCTTGAGGTGTCGGTGAGCGACGACACTGGGTCGACCGCGGGCTCGGACACGGTTACCACTAGTAGCATGATCAGCGCCCAGGCTGGCGGCATCGTCAACAGCTCGACGCTCGGCGCTGGCGCCGTGGTGGGGCAGACGATCACGCTGGACGTGTCGTACGACTTCGGCGGCGCCAGCGTGGGCGACACGTACAACCTGCAGCCGGCGGGCAACAACACCTTCAGCGGCGGGTGCTTCCAGCTGGTTGGCACCACGGTGACGGCCTCCAACGTCCCCGCTGTCCCGATGGGAGTCCAAAACCTGCAGTTCTTCACGGCCACGTCGAACGCCACGGGGAACGGGTACACCATTAGGATGCAGTACTCCTTCAAGTACCTGTGCACGGGGGTCACCACGCTTGCGAGGCCGTACTCTAACCAGACTAGCGGCACGCAGCTCAAGTACTCGTCGAACTACCAGACCTTCGCGGGGGGGGTGGGTATCGAGTTTATGAGCGCCACGAACCCGTTCGTCGTCACGAAGTCCGTCACGCCGAGCGCGGTCCCGTCCGGCAGCACCGTCACCTACACCGTCGTCATCTCCAATCCATCTCCCTACAAGTCCGAAGTCGACTCCATCGTCGACGTGCTTCCCACGGGGGTGGTCTACGGCGGGATCGCGGCGGGGAGCCAGGTGACCACGGGCTCGCTTCCCGCCACCGGAAGCACGGGGACGATCGTGTGGCGGGGTACCCAGCCGACGCCGTACGCCCTCCCGGCGCAGGGATCGCTGACGCTCAAGTACACCGCCACCATCGCGGCGGCGGGCCAGTACACGAACAGCGTCAAGGCGATCACGGGGAACACGCAGCTCGGCCAGACCGCTTCGGCCACCGTGACGGTGGGCACCGCGAACCTCTCGGTCACCAAGACGGGGCCCGACTCAGCGGTGGTGAGCGACACCATCAAGTACGTCCTCACCGTCCAGAACCTGGGGCCGGAGCGAGGATACGGCGTCGTACTGAGCGACACCCTGCCGGTAGGCGTGACCTTCGTGCGCGCCACGCGCACCCCCACGCTGGTGGGACGGGTGCTCACCTGGCCGTCGCTCGCGTCGCTCGACGTGGGGGTGGCGCGGACGGACACGGTGGTGGTGGTGGCGCCGGCAGCGCTGGGGTCGGTGGTGAACGTGGGAGCCGCGTCATCCAGCAGCTACGACAACGACGCGACGAACAACAACGGCACTTCGTCGGCCTCGCGGGTGACGACCACGATGAAGTCCTCGATCTCCGTGACGCCGGACGGGCTCGTCTCGCCGACGCCGCGGCTGCCGGGCGGCGCGTACGGGCAGGCGTTCAACGTGCAGAACCTGTCGCCGGCGTCGGGGACGTACTCCCTGTCGCTGCGCACCACCGCGAGCGGCGCCGCATCGGTGTTCATCGCGGTGGACAGCGTGACGGGCCCGGGGATCGCGACGCCGGCCTCGTACGCTACCGCCACGGTGCCGCTGGCCGGACGCACGACGACGGTCTACACGGTTTGGTACCGCGTGCTCGCGGGCGACACGGCGGTGAACACGCAGTTCCTGAGGGCGCGCGCCGTGAGCGACACGCTGCTGCGCGACGACGGCTACGCCGAGGTGCGGCGCGTGCGGCCGGTGCTGACGCTCAGCAAGACGGTGTCGCCCACCGGCACCCTCGCATCGGGAACGGACCTTACCTACACGCTCAAGATTGCCAACGTGGGCGAGTACGCGGCGCGCTCCGTGACCGTCACCGACTCGGTGCCCACGCAGGTGATGTTCAAAGTGGGGAGCGTTTCGCAGTCGCTGCCGTCCGGGCTGACCGCCGCCGTCGCCTACCGGGACAGCACCGGGGCGGCGATCACGCCGGGCGGGAACGCTGCGTGCATCGTGGCCGGCGGCTACGACAGCTGCGTGCGGCGGATCGTGTGGACCCTGTCTGGCGATCTCCCCGCGGGCGCATCCCTCTCGGACGGGCAGTTCGCCTTCATAGCGCGAATAAAATGAACCCCTCCCCACCCGTGCGCGTGCCCAGGGCCACGGACGTGACGCAGACGTGCAGCGGCGCGAGCGAGAGCTCCCCGCGCGCGCTCTGCGTCTCCGTGCGTCCGCGCGCCAGGTGGCTGCGGGTGGCGCTCGCCTTCGCGCTCGCGGCGGGCGCGGTGGGGAACGCGGCGGCGCAGGAGGAGAGCGGGGCGGGGAAGGCGGCGGCGCAGGAGTCGAGCGAGGCGGGAGACACGGTGGCGCGGGAGGAGAGCGGCGCCGGGTACAGGGCGCCGGAGGAGGAGGGCGGGGCGGGGCACACGGCGCTGGTGGACGTGGGGATCCACACCGGCGGGTCGTACACCACCAACTGGTTCACCACTCCGGGCGTGGAAGGCGAGGAGGGCTGGGACCCGGGGTACGCGCCGACCTTTGGCGCATTCGCCCAACTCTGGCTGGACCCGCGCTTCGGGGTGAGGGTCCAGGGGACGTATCTGCCGGAGAACCTCCCCAACCAGGGCGCCCTCGACCAGAGCACGCGCGTCGTCAACAGCTACCTGTACGACGTGGACCTGGTGCTGCGTCCGTTCATCCTCTCCACGCCCAACACGCTCCTGCAGACGGTCTACCTCTACGTGGGTGCCGGCGGCTACACGGCCGACATCGGCGACTTCATGGCGCCCGGCGATGAAGGCGCGTGCATCCCCCACGAGTCGTGGACGCCGGCGGGTGTCTGCGTCTCGACCGACCCGGATTACTCGACGACGGGGATGGCGGTGGCGGGGGCGGGGATCAGTCTGGCCCGCGTTACCGATGACGTCGAAGCGTTCGGCGAGATCGCGGTGCACGCGTACGACTCGCCCGCCCACGTGGCCGACGGCGCCGCGGGAAAGGACCGCCTGACGTTCACCCCGCGCGCCGTCATCGGCCTCAAGGTCGGCCTCGGCCGTCGCGCCACGCCGGCCGCCAGGCGCATCCCCCCACCGGCTCCGCTCCCCGCGCCGCAGCCGCCCGCGCCCGTGCCGCCCGCTCCCGAGCCCGTGACGCCGCAGCTGGAGCAGATCCAGGTGTGCGTGATCAGTAACGGCACGCTGGCGGACGTGGCCGCGCAGCGCGACCCGGTCTCGGGCGACACCACCGTCGCGGGGCAGCCGTTCACCGCGGCGCTTCCGCAGAGCGAGTCCGCGGCCTCCGCGCCCTGGTTCGTCACGGACGAGCCGGTGACGTTCGGCGGGCGGCGTTTCGTCAAGTTCGGCCTGCCGCGCCTGCTGCGCGCCGGCGACGTCGTCAGGGTCGGCGAGTTCCGCGGGGTGGGCGTCTTCGCCGAGCCCAACGTGCGGCGGACGGAGGTCATCTACCTCCCCACCGGCTCCGGCTGCGAGCTCCAGCCGTACCAGCTCGAAGTCAAGGTAGGCGCCGTCCGCGGGTAGCCCCTCCAATCGGGTGTGCCCAAATGGGAACGTCCCCCGTTCCCGTTTGGGCACACGTTCCTAGCCGGAACCTCCGTCGTTCTCCCCTAAGTGACTGACCAGCAATGACTTACGGCGGCGGGCGCCACGGCCCGCTGCTTGTATTAGCAGTACACGTGCGAAGCTCCCATTTCGCACGCCGGGCCGGACCATGAACGACACGCTTCATGGGGCCCCGCGAAAACACCAAAAGAGCACACTCACCGGTCTCTCCGGACCGATTTCATCCCTGAAGCGAGGTTCCCATGAAGTCGATCGCACGCCTCCTGGTACTGCTTGCCCTTGCCGCAGCCCCCGCAGCGGCGCAGCAGCCCGCCGCGCCCGGCCCGCTCCGCGTGACGGCGCAGAACCGCACGGCGATCGAGCTGGCCGCCCGCGGCACGCCGCGCGGCGACGACCGCGTGCGGCCGGGCGACGTGGTGCGTTACCGCATCGCCTTCACCAACCCGCAGCGTACGCCGGTTCGTCCGGTGCTCGCGAACCCCATCGCGCCGGGGATGGCCTTCGTGGCCGGCTCGGCGCGGACGGCCCGCACGGACGCGCGGGCGGAGTACTCCATCGACGGGGGGAAGACCTTCTCCGTCCAGCCGATGGAGACGGTAGTCGTGGACGGCCGGCAGGTGCAGCGCGCCGCCGCGCCGGAGAAGTACACGCACGTGCGCTGGACCGTCGGCGGTTTCGTGGCTCCCGGGGCCACGGTCGTCGCGGAGTTCGATACCCGCTTCGGGGGCTCCGCTCCCGAGCGGCGGTAATCCCATCCCATCCCATCCCCACTCCCCAGTCCAAGGTCACAGGAGATGAACAAGACTCTGCGGCGGGTAGCCCTTGCGGGGCTGCTGCTCGCCCCGTTCGCGGCCAGGCCCGCTCACGCCCAGGTGACGCCGACCCCGGAAGGGACGACGATCACCAACACGGCGAGCGCGACCTGGACCGACGCGAACGGCAACACGTACTCGCCGGCCACGGCCAGCGTCAGCGTCCTGGTCGGCTTCAAGGCCGGGCCGGACGTGCAGTCGCCGGCGTCGGTGACTCCCTCGTCGCCCAGCACGGGCAACGAGATCGGGTTCACCATCGTCAACACTGGTAACGGTATCGACAGCGTGACGGCCTCCACCACGGCGGCCACCGGCGTGACGATCACCGGCTACAAGATCGGCAGCACCACCTACCCGACTCTCGCGGCGCTGAACGTGGCGCTGGCCAGCACGCCGATCTCGGCGGGGAGCAGCATCGTGGTGACGGTGGTCTACACGGTGGCGCCGGGCCAGGGTGGCCAGACGATCCCCGTGTCGCTGACCGCGACTTCGCGCCGCACGCCGGCCGCGACGGGCGCCACCGACAGCTCCACCACCAACGTGATTCCGGGAGTCGCCGCGTCGGTCGTCGTAACGCCGGACGGCGGCACGGTGGACCGGCTTCCCAGCGGCACGGGGCCGACGACGTACACGGAGACGTTCACGGTCCAGAACACCGGCAACCGCTCGGACACGTTCTCGCTCTCGGCCTCGGCCGGCAGCATCGTGAGCATCGTCTCGGTGAACGGCGTGGCCGGGACCGGCGGTTCCGTTTCGCTCGCGGCGGGCGGTTCCACCACGGTGGACGTGGTCTACACCGTCTCCAACAGCGCCGTCGCCGGCGCCACGGAGAGCCTGGTGCTGACGGCGACCTCGGGCAACGACAACACCAAGAGCGATCCGGGCAACCGGATTGTCCGCGTGGTCCGCGCCGCGATCAGCATGACCAAGGAAGCGTACATGGATGACCAGACCACGGTGATCGGCGGGCCCGCGTCCACCGACCGCGTACTTCCGGGGCAGTACATCCAGTACAAGGTGACCGTCACGAACACCGGCGGCGCCGCGGCGACCCTCACGGGCACGGGCTTCGGCATCACCGACGCGCTGCCCAGCCAGGTGACGTACGTCTCCACGTCGGCCGATGCGGCGGGGTGGACGATCAGCGAGAGCAGCGGCACCGTGAGCGCGGCGCTCACCGGTACGCTGGCGCCGGGCGCGACGCGGTTCTTCTGGATTCGCGTGCGGATCAAGTAGTCGAAACCGACGATCACGTAAACAGGAACCGATCCGAATGTCCTTCACCGGCACTCTCACCCGCATGGTCGCCCGCGACCCGAGCCGGACCCGTTGGGTCCGCCGGGCCCTGGCCGCCGCATGGGTGGCCGGCCTGGCAACCGTGGGGGCGCCGAGCGCCGCCACGGCCCAGGCCGGGGACACGGTCCTCGTGGTCAACCGCGTTTCCGCCACCTTCGGCACCCAGGAAGGGTTCGTGGGCACGGCGGAGGCGACGGCGACGGTGGTGGTGAAGATCACGGCGGGGGTGCGGATCACCGCGCCCCAGTCGGCGGCGCTCGTCCCGGGCGAGCGGCGTGTCTTCGCGCACCGGCTGGAGAACGTGGGCAATGGGCCGGACCGGTACACCCTGGCGGCCAGCGGGCCGTCGGGGTGGACCATCCGCCTGTACCTGGACACCGATGGAAATGGGGTGCTCGGGGCGGGGGATCTCCCCGTCTCGGGTCCCGTCCCCCTGGGGGCGCGCGAGTCCGCGGCGCTCCTGCTCGTGGTTGAAGTACCGAACAACGCGCCCGACATGGGCTCCACGGCGATCGACGTGAAGGCGACCAGCACGGCCGACCCCACCGTCAGCGACTCCGTGCGCGACACCGTAACGGTGCGCCGCCCGCTCGCCGCCCTCTCGCTCGGCAAGTCGGTGGACCGCTCCGACGCGACGCCGGGCGACACCCTCCGCTACACCCTTACCTACGCCAACGCCGGCGATGCCGCTTCCGGCGCGGCCGAGGTCACCGACACTCTCGCCTCCGTGCTTACCGCGGTCCCCGGCTCCCTGACGCTGAACGGCGCGGCCCTGACCGACGCGGCCGACGGCGACGCGGGCTCGGTGGAGCGCATCGCCGGCGGCCGCCAGCTCGTGCGCGTCCGGATCGGCGCCATCGCGGCCGGCGCGGCGGGCGGCATCTCCTTCCGCGCGGTGGTCGGCGCGGACGCGGGCTCCGAGCCCGTCCGCAACTCCGCCACGATGAACGTGGAGCGCCTCCCCGACACTCCGCCGATGGGCGCCAGCTCGCCCGTGGTGGAGACGCAGCTCGTCCGCGCGCAGCTCGCGCTGGCCAAGGAACTCGTGGGGTCGGACACGGTTCGCGTGGGCCAGACGGCCGAGTTCCGGCTGACCTGGACGAACAGCTCCGCCGTCACCGCCCGCGGGGTGGTGCTCGAAGACACCCTGCCGGCCGGGCTCGAGTTCGTCCGCGCCGACCGCGGCGCCGAAGTGACCGGCCGCGTGGTCCGCTGGAGCCTCGGCTCGCTGCGGCCCGGCGAGACGGGCAGCGCGGTGCTGACGGTGCGCGTCGTGGCGCGTCCCCAGGACGCGGCCATCGTCAACCGCGCCAACCTGCGCGCGGCCAACGCGTCACCTGTAACGGCCGAGGCGGGCGGGCTCAAGGCGCTCGGCTTCAACGGCGACGAGCTGGTCGTCACCAAGACGGCGGGCGTGCTGGAAGCCGCCATGGGCGAGGCGATCCCCTACACGGTCGCCGTGCAGAACAAGGCGAGCGTGTCGCTGCGCAACGTCCAGGTGGTCGACATCCTTCCCGCGGGGCTGCGCTACGTGGAAGGCCGCCTCACCGGCGCCGACAGCGCGCGCGTGGAGGGGAACACCGTGCGCTTCTGGATCGGCGAGCTGCCGGCGCTGTCCACGCGCACCGTCTCGTACGCGGCGACGGTGGTTTCGCCGGGCGACGCGCGGGCGCTGCAGAACCGCGCCACGGCCACGGCCGAGGGCGGCACGCTGCGCAGCGACACGGCCAGCGCCTGGGTGCGCATGCGCGGCGGCTTCGCGGTGCAGGTGCGCACCCTTGTGGGCAAGGTGTGGATGGACGCCAACGACAACGGCCGCCAGGAAGCGGGCGAGCGCGGCGTGGCGGGCGTGGACGTGTGGAGCGCCGACGGCGAGGTGGTGACCACCGACCGCGAGGGCCGCTTCTCCTTCCGCGACGTCCGCATCGGCACGCACGCGCTGCGCGTGGACACGGTGGGCGTGCCGGCCGGCTTCGGCTTTGCCCGCCCCTCCGATGCCGTGGTGCGCGTGCGGATGGAAGGGTGGACGACGCCCCGCGTGGACTTCCGCCTGGTGCCGCGCGGCGGCGCCGCGAGCGTGACTGTCACGGGCCCGAACGCCCCGGCCGAGCGCACCGTCGGCGGCGGCCCCGCCGCGCCGGCCTCGCTCTCCGCCGACGCGCCGGTGAAGAAGGACTCGCTCCCCGCCGCCGCCCCGCGTGTCGCTCCGGCGCGCACCGAGGAAGCCCGCCAGGCGGACGCCGCCGGCAGCTTCGCCACGGGACCCGCGGTGCGCTTCTTCGCCCCGGCGGACGGCGCGGTGATCGCCACCAACCGCGTCTTCGTGGGCGTGCGCGGCGAGCCGGGCGCCACGGTGCGCCTCTTCGACGGCGACTCCGCGATCGCCGAGGCCACCCTGCGCCCCGACGGCGTGGCGGACTTCATCGGCGTGCAGGTGGGCGCCGGTCCGCACCGCCTGCGCGTGGAGATGAAGAACTCGTGGGGCCAGCAGCGCGCGGACAGCCTCGCCCTGCACGTCTCCGGCGAGGCCGGCCGCTTCGAAGTGGACGGCACCGTCGCCGCGCTGCACGCCGGCGCCCCGCGCGCCGACACGGTGCGGGTGCGGGTGCTGGACACGTGGGGCGTGCCGCTGGCCGGCGGCGTCGCCGTGACGGTCGAGGGCTCCGGCGCCGAGCCGCTGGGCGTGGACCGCGAGCCCGCCTCCCCCGGCCAGCAGCTGCGCGCCGACAGCGCAGGGATGCTCTTCGTGCCGGTGCGCCCCGGCCACATCGTCGGCCCCGGCGAGCTTCGCCTGGCGAGCGGCAAGGCCGCCGCCCGCATCCCGCTGCGCGTCCTTCCCTCCACCCGCCCGCTGATCGCGACCGGCGTGGGGCAGATCGGCGTGGGCGCGGCGCCCGACGCGTTCGGCGCGGTGACGGTGCGCGGCGCGGTCGGCCGCGAGACCACGGTGAGCGTCTCCTACGACTCGCGCCGCGGCAGCCAGGCGGACGACTTCTTCGCCCGCGGCTACGACCCCAACGACGAGTCGCGCTACCCCACCTTCGGCGACGGCAGCGAGCGCCGCGTCCTCTCCTCCTCCACGCAAAAGGTTTCGGCGCGCGTGGAGCGCGGGTACGACTGGGTGGCGATGGGAGACGTGGAGACCGGCGACTTCGGCGGCGATCCGCGGCTTGGCACGTACGGCCGCTCGCTGACCGGCGTGACCGGGCGCGTGGCGACCGGCGCGGTGACGTGGCGCGCCTTCGGCAGCATGACCGACCAGGTGCTCGCCCAGCGCCAGGTGCGCGGCAACGGCACCTCCGGCCCGTACCGCTTCGGAACCTCCGTGCGCCCGGGCACCGACCGGGTGGCCGTTGAGGTGCGCGCCCGTGAGAACGCGGCCCGCGTCATCTCGCGCCAGGAGCTGGTCCGCTGGTCCGACTACCAGATCGACTACGCCACGGGCGAGGTGCTCCTGCAGCACCCGGTGCCCACCAACGACCTCGCCGGCAACCCGGTGTTCGTGGTGGCGATGCTGGAGAGCCGCTCGGGCGGCGAGGCCCGCTTCGTGGGCGGTGTGCGGATGGAAGTCGATGCCGGCCGCATCCTGCGCATGGGCGCCACCGGCGACTCGCTGGCCTTCTCGGTGATGGGCGTGCGCGACGGCGGCGAGCCGACCTCCGGCTTCGGCGGGCAGGACCTGCTGGGCACCGGGGTGCGCATGCGCCGCGGCTCCCTCTCCCTGCGCGGGGAGATGCTCCGTTCGCAGCGTCCCGACTCGTCGGCCTTCGCGGGCCGCGCCGAAGCTTCCGTGTCGCTGTTCAAGGACCGCGCGCGGATCGGGGCCGAGTGGCTCAAGGTGGGCGCCGGCTTCGCGCCGGGCACCGACCCGCGCCTCAGCGCCGGCGTGCAGGAGATCCGCGCCATCGGCGAGCTCCGCCTTTCGCCGGCCAACACCTTCAGCATCACGCACGACCGCCAGCGCTTCGACGGCTTCGGGATGGAGCGCGCCAGCACCATGCTGCGCAGCCGCAACGTGGTGGCCGGCCGCCCGCTGGTGACCGAGGCGGGAATGACGAGCGACAACGACGGCAACGGCACCGCCGCCTCCGCGCTGGGCAAGATGACGCTGTCGCTTACGCCGCGCGCGGACGTGTGGCTCGAGGGCGCGCACGTCCTCTCCGACCGCCGCCCGCTGCTGGGGAACGCGACGCTCCCCTCGCGGCCGGACCAGATGGGCCTCGGCGCATCGTACCGCGTCTTCGGCAGCACGCGCATCGAGGGCACGCACCGCTGGGTGACCACGCACGGCGACTCGGCCGGCAGCTACGGCCTCACCTCCGTGAACGTGCGGACCGGCGCCATCCTGGGCGGCCAGATGTGGGGCGGCCTGGAGCGCGCCGACGCCGAGCGCGCCTCGCACTCCGCGGTGCTGGGGTGGAACCAGCGGCTGAGCCTGAACGGCGGCTGGGCGCTCAACGTGCTCGCCGAGCGCCACTTCGGCCTCAACCGCGCGTCGCTCCTGGATCCGACGCGAGCCCTTCCCTTCGCGCAGACGGAGCGCGACCGCTGGTCGACGGGCGCCGGGGTCGAGTACCTCCCCACCGACAGCGCGCTCCGCTTCTCGGCTCGCGCGGAACTGCACGGCGGCGCGGAGGCCCAGGGCTACCGCATCGACGTGGCCGGCGACCTTCCCATCGGCTCGTCCGCTGCGCTCCTCACGCGGCACGACTGGTGGCAGGACAACCGCAACGTGGGCAACGGGATGCAGCTCGCCCGCCGCGACCGCTCCGTGCTCGGCCTGGCGATGCGCCCGGCGCAGCACAACGACCTGAACGTGCTCGCGAAGCTGGAGTGGCGGAACACGGTCAACCCGCTCCTCGCCGGGGGCGTGGGCTCGCCGGCCCTTTCGGAGCGGCGGCTGATCGGCGCCACGGACGCGCTGTGGGCCGTGCGCCAGGGCACCGAGATCGGCGCGCGCTACGCGGTGCGCTGGGCTTCGCGCCAGGACAGCA